>JBGOTX010000051.1:0-8794 GCA_041476705.1 Candidatus Zixiibacteriota bacterium | reverse complement strand
GGGAACGCATAGGAATGCAACTCGGTGACAACCACGACACCCTTCTCCGTGTGGGCAACGGGTACGTTCGTAGTCGGGTCCAGCACCTCTATGTACAGATTGTGATTCATGAGATGCATGCGACCCTCTCGGCACGGAAAAGCGACAATACCGTTTTCGGTGGAGCCGTACTCATTCACCACGGCGCAGGCAAACATGTTTTCGAGTTGTTGTCTTTGCGCCGGGAAGAGCATTTCTCCGGTAGTGATGATGACTGGAATGCGCAGGTCACGCACGTGCAGACCCCGTTGTTCGGTAAGCGCTGCAAACTCACAAATAGCGGAGGGATACCCGTACACGAATTTCGGGCGAAAACGCTTGAGCGTGTGAAAGTATGAGACAGAGTACTCAGTCGAAATGTTAAACGAATTGTATCGTTTGCGGTTAAGAAGAAGATCCTTGGCCTGCCATTTAAGCCGGGCAGTCCGATCGAGCGGCAGTCCCCAGAAACGACTCTGTCTGTCCCCCATCCGAATGCCGTGCCACCCGTACACCTCATACATGAGCGCATCGTTGTACGCAGACGCGACGCGGTCCTTCACAAAATGGAGAGGAACGCCTGTGGAGCCGGATGTTTTTCTCGCCGTAACTTTCCACTGACCCTCTGATCGCATCGTGTCAATCTGAAGTCGAAGCGTGTCTTTAGTTAGAATGGGGAGCCGGGCAAAATCAGCGTAGGAATGAATGGCCTTGGCCGAGATGCCACTGGCGTGGAACAGGGAACGATAATGTGGATTATGCACGCTGACGAATTCAAGTAAAGCGATGAGTTTATTCCATTGAACTTCCTGCATCTGTTTGACAGTCAGGGCATGGAACTCACGTACCTCTCTCATGTATCGTTCCACCCGTTCTCCCCGAAAGGAGTAGATGGGCCGGTAAAACAGATTATGTGAAATCCAGGGATTCATACTATTGGTCCGCTCGGGAGCTTTCGAACAGTCTTGCGCGCATCCGACTGTTTCTCCCCAGAAGATTTTCCATTACCGTAAGAGAACGCACACCGTAAAAAAGCAGGTAAAGTATGATTTGCTGAAAAACATACCTGTAACTACGAAACTGGTACAACCGGTAGAAGACCGTTATGAGAGGAATGGCCAAAACAAGTGCCATCGGAACAGCCGGATTGATCCGTCCCAAGAATACTGCAGGGATGACGGCCAGAGCGGCCACGACGCAGGCCAGAAACGCGAATGTCATCGCCATCGGCTTGTCGATATTGCTCCAGGTCATGTTCTTCAGAATGCTCGTGGAATGCCACTTTTCTTTCCTGACAAACTGACTTATGGTTTTGGCGTTTCCCAGATGAATAACTCGCACCTGAGGGGCATTGATAATCCTGTAACCACGCTGGCACAAGCGATTGCCGATTTCCGTATCTTCGTCAGTGATCATGCTTTCATCAAATCCATCGACGGCTTCAAAGATTTTCCGCCTCACTATAAAGTTTCCACCGACAATGTATTTTGCAAGTGTGGCGTTCAGTTTTCTTGCAGAGAGCCACGCCCTCTCCACCCACGTAGGATTCTCTGAAACATCGTAATGTGAACCCGCGGCGGCAATATTTGCATCGCTGAGGACCTCAGTCGCGGCCTGGCGCCAGCCGGGGCAGACGAGGCAATCGCAGTCGATAAAAGCCAGCAGGGTCCCTTTGGCCGTTTTGGCTCCGTAATTACGCACCGCGGCGATAGTGCCCTTTGGGTGAGTGAAAAGTTTCACTTCGGGATATCCCGCGATAATTACCGTGGTACTATCGGTGGAGCCGTTGTCGACCACGATGATCTCGTCGCCCGGCGCCATTTCCCTGCGAATATGTTCCAGACATCCCGCCATATACTTTTCCCCATTCAACACCGGGATGATGAAGCTGATTGAAAACGCTTGTGATATCTGGTCCATAGTAACGTCCTGTCACGCCGTAATATACTTTCGTATCGACGGGCCGACAAGGCGGGTTAGGCCCACCGGAAGGTGTTTCCACACGGCCAGAGCCAGACGGTACTTCGGATTTTCGGTAGCCGGGAGCGACAGCTCCCCTCCGCCGGGCGTGTAAAACTGCCAGTAGAGGGGCACTTCCTTCGCACCCCACCGAATCTTGAAAGTGTACGTACCGGACCCCACCGACGATCGCCCAAAATCAAAACGCCGACACCCCTGCCGAATGGCAAAGCACATCGCCTCCCAGTACAAGATGTTGTTGGGATACAGCTCGAAGTATCTGCGTTGCGATGATACCCACGGCAGGGTCAGCATCTCTTTCGCATACAGGCAGATGGCCGCGCCAATGTATTTCTGATGATATTTCACAAGGACCACGCCGGCGGAATCAGAAAAGACACGCAGGATGGTATCGAAGAATTTCAGGCTGTGAGCGGGCGAGCCGAGATCGCGCATGTTTTCCGTCCAGATGCGATAGAACGTGGTGAGCATGGAACGATCGTGGAACTCCACACTGAGTTCGGACTTGCGGGCTTTGCGAATTCTATTGCGACGCTCGGATGGAAGGGAATTCAGCAGTTGTTCGGGATCGGCCGGCAAATCCAGCACCAGGGTTACTTTATGGGTATCGGTACGAAACTGATCGGTAACCGGTTCAATCTGCCGAAGCTCCAGGTAGCCGGTGCGGGTCTTATCGGCCATCCCGACGGCACGGGCGATCAGGGCATCGCGTGCCTCAGAATTATCCGCCGCCAGGCCGCTGTAATCAAGAAAGGGTAGCGACGTCAGGGAATGCCCGAACAGGCGGCTCTTGATCACGGCCAGCGGGAGGATGCCGGCGACCGAGCCATTATTACGAGCCACCAGATACCGACACTGATGGCCGTAGGCCGTTTCGATGACTTCCTTCCAGCCAATCCTGTGATAGTGCCAGCAGGAGGGACGATTATCGACGTACGACTCCCATTCGACGCGATCAGTCTCCGAGTACTCTGTAATTTCCATTATCCAGACCTACGCGCCGGGGAGATCGACCAACCGGCGATACAAAGTGTGCACATGTGTTGCCATCGCATCCATCGAAAATTCCCTCTCGATAAGCTTTTTGCCTGCATCTCGCATCGCGGCGACCCTGCCGGGATTGTCGAGAAGCGTTACAATGGCCTCAGCCAGCGCCGGCTCATCAAGAGGCGGCACGAGCAGGCCGGTTTCGTTATGCCGGACGACTTCGGGATTGCCGCCTACGGCTGTAACGACCGATGGTATCCCCATCGCCAAACTCTCGAGCAAGGATATTGAAATCCCCTCATGGAGGGAAGAAAGAACAAACACGTCAAGCGCGGCGAGGATTTCGCCTGCGTCGGGAGTAAAACCATAGAAGATGACTTTTCTATCGATGCCGTACTCCCTTGCCAGGGATTCAAGGCGTTGTTGCTCGGGGCCATCGCCTACAAGTACGAGCCGAGCGAGCGAATCCCTCTCGGCGATTCTCCAAAACGCGCCCAGAAGGTATCGATACCCTTTTACAGGTGTCAGCCGACCAACCGACCCGATTAACTTATGAGTGACATCGACACCTAAGCGCTGCCTGACTATGGCGGGTGAAGTCGTCAGCCGCAGTCGCTCACAGTCAATTCCGTTATGGATCATAACCACCCGATCGGCGCCGTACCTGGCCGACAACTGGCGCTCGATATCGCAAGAGACAGCGATGGACATTTTGATCCGGGAACGCGCGACCAGCATATCAAGCATACGGTAGACTCGGGACTTGACGCTCTTGAACCCCACGAACGGCTCCCTCATGCCGTGGACTGTTCTTATCTGGTGAGGAACACCGACCATGGCTCCCGCGAGACCGCCGAGGATGTTCTCCTTATAGCGATGAGTATGGAGAATATCGAAACGCTCCTCGGAGAGAATCCGCCTGATCTGGAACAGCAACCGCACTGCGTTATGGGAGCGCTCTTCGAAAATTCGGACCGGAATGCCGCATTCCTCGAGACGGTCGGCCAGAATGCCGGAATTAAGCAAGATAACCGTGAGACGCACATCCGGGAAATTTCTCAACCCAGCAATCAGGGTCGCCAACTGGACTTCAGCACCTGCCCAGAGGTCACCTGAAGCAAGGTGACAGACATTTATCTTCTTGATGGTTCCCACAAGATGTACCGTTCTCCTATCGCCCTTTTGTACCAGGCATAGAGAATTGACAGATTAACCACTACAAAGAAGTAGATGAGTCTTACCACAGTTATCTCCTGCAGGCGCGGCATCAGCCGTGCGGCCACGGCCACAAGATACAACATGGCCTGTCCTCCGAGCATCGCGCTGTACAATCCGCCTTTTCCCAGCAGAAACGGGTTAGCCAACAGGAGCATAATCATGAAATACGGAATCAGCCAGCGCAACAGTTTGTGGCTGATGACCTGCACTGAGAAGAACCCGAAGCGGAATGGATTCAAGATACCGGCGAAGGAGATGAGGACATCAATACCATGCACGATTGTCCGTACTTTGCGGGTGAATTCCTCGCCGTAGGAGGCGACCACCATGTAATAACCAATCGCCTCCTCGTCCAGTACCGCCCGATACCCCCGCATGACCGCGAGTAACGGCACATAGAAGTCATTCGACAGATCGGATATCCATGGGTCTGTCAGTTGCTTGCGAAGGGCATAGAAAGAACCGCTCATGCCGGTCGATGATCCTATTGCACTCTCGGCTTTTCTCAGGAACATATCATATCGGATATAGGCCCCTTCAGCGTTCACGTCACCTTTGTCATCGATTACCGCATCCACACTCGACACGGAACCCACGTCCGGATCGGCAAAATTGCTCACGATGCGTTTGAGCGCATCGGGCGGAAGCGTAATGCCGGCATCAGTCAATACAATGATCTCGCCGGTGGCCAGGCCCAGCGCGTGACCCTGGGCGCAGTGTTTTCCCTGACGTCGGCTGAGCGGCAGTAGTTTAAGACGGGGATCGCTGATGCCCGACGCAATCTCATACGAGCGATCGGTCGAGCCGTCAAATACGACAATGATCTCGAGTTTATCGGCCGGGTAATTCAACGCGAAGCTGTTCTCCAGCTTCCGATGTACCCTCATCTCCTGGTTATAGACGGGGATGATAAGCGATACCCTTGGGTAGATTGCGCTTCGCCTGATCGGCCTGGTGCGCAACCGACCGACGATCAGAAGAACGAGGGGGTACCCGAGATAGGTGTATACGATGAACGCCAGACTGACCCAAAATATCCCGATCATGATCGTCTCACACGCACTCACGGTACAGCCGTTCATACGAACGCACGTTTTGCTCAAGACTGAAGCGAAGTCGGACGTCGGCGCGGGCGGCCTGTCCCATTCGCTCGGCCAAGCCATGATTCTGAAGCAACTCCACCGCTCGATCGGCCAGAGCTTTTGGATCGGCGGTTGGCACCAGGTACCCGGTTTCGCCATCCCGCACGATTTCTCCGGGGCCACCCGAGTCCGTAACCACGACGGGCTTTCCAAGCCCCATGGCTTCGATGGTCGCAATCGACAGCCCTTCGGAGAGGGAGGACAGCATGAAGATATCGAGTTGCGCCAGTATTTGCGCCACATCCTCGCGAAATCCGGTCAGAATAACCCGGCCGGTCAAACCAAGGGCTCCAATCTGAACAGTAAGTTCGTCGAGCAGATTCCCTTCGCCCTGGCCAACGATCAGAAAGCGGCATTCAGACACTCGATCACTGACCATCCGGGCCGCCTCCACAAAGTATCGGTACCCTTTGGGGGCTCGGATATTCCCCACCATGCCGATAAGAGGTGTGTCGGGAGAAAATCCCAGTTCGGATCGCACTGAGTCGGACTGTGAAATCCGTTCAAACACCTGAAAATCAACGCCGTTGTGGATCATGGTCACATGATCAGAAGAGAAGCGCCATTTCTGTTCCAGTTCCCGCTTGAGATAGTTTGAGACGGCGACAATGCGCGTCGCGCTCTTCCGAATGACCGCAAATTTCAGTTTGCTCTTCACGCCGGCGCCGAGCCAGTCCCCTACCATTCCATGAAAGGTGACAATCACCGGCCGCCGGGTCACCAGGCCGGCAAGACAGGCATAGAAATTCATACCGTCCAGATGAGAATGGATAAGATCGACTCCCTCAGTCTTCACCAGACGGCAAATTTTTCGTAGAAACATCCAGTCGTTGGCTTTGGAGCTGTCGATGATCCTCACGTCCACTCCAGCGGCAGTGAGCTGATTGTGCAGCCATCCGGCGCCCATGATCACCACCGAGGAGTCAAAATCATCGCGGTTCAGTCGCCGGACGATATTCAGCAGGACCGTTTCGGCCCCGCCGGGACCGGTGGTCTCAATCAAGTGAAGAATCTTACGCTTATTACTGAGCACGCTGGAACAATTCCTTTACCCCGCGCAAACCGTTCAGGATCATTCTGAAAAAGGCGACTATGGCGAGCTTTCCGTAACTCATACTTGGATGCGCCGAAACCTGAAAGAACCGACTGACACACCGGTACCGGCCGGACTTCAGCGCCTGTACGATTTTTTCGGGATCGCAGGCATCCGCCTCGATCTCCATGGCCTGATCCTGATACGCTCGTTCGGTGTGCAGATCAAGTCCGAAAAAAGCAGTCAGGCGCGGGTGCGCTTTTTTGAGATCGAAAAAAGTGCGGATCGAGCGCGTCTGAGGTAGATACTTGCTGTCAACGGCCCGATTCCAGATTTCCACACCGTCAAGCAGGCCCAACCAGTCGTCGCTGAGCGGGTAGCGGGCTTTGGTCGGATGCGCCAGAATGGCCAGACCACCATGAGCATGAATATGATTGATGACGTCGGTGTGGGCGGTGGCTCGCGTCATGCGGCTGATGCCAACGCCCATAATGTGTACTCCGCCGTCGCAGGAATACTCAAGTCCCGGTATGAGTGCAAAGTTAGGGCCGGACAGCTCCCGGCACTGCTCCCGGAGACGGTCAAACTGATCCTCGCGAACGTCCTGTGAATGGTCGGTCAGACAGGCAAACTGCAGATTGTGGCGGGTAAACAACTGGCGCAGTTCCTGCGGTGTGTGCAGACCATCGTGCGATATATCCGTGTGCACGTGAATGACGCCGCGAAGTTTATTCATACGCCTTACGACAGTCTCCTTCGCAGGCCCAAAAGCAGATCCCTGAAATAATAATGGACTTCTCTCACTGCGGGTCTGATATCGTTGTAATTCCATATTTCGGATCGCGTACCGCAACCGAAAGCTTTCACAAAATTCCAGAGTGTGCCGATGCGACCGGGATGCTCCTGCGGGAGCGACAGGTTTTTGCGCCGGTGAAGCCAGATGGTCGACAAATGGTCGACATCTCCCAGGAACCATCGGGACACCACTCCCGTTCGATACGTCGACACCGTCGGGACTGACAAGCCGCACTTGACCCGGTACAGCAAGTACGGGAAATCAACACCCGAGTCAATGGCCAGCTGCAGTGAACCCCACAACCGGCCGTTTACTTCCATAAGTTTCGGCAAATTATCGACCCGGTCAATCTTGTATTCCACCATGGCGACCCCGGTCCAATCGAGGGCGCGCAACAGCTTTCGAGAGTAGTCGACTATTCGGTCGTCGGCCGCGATTGATTCTCGAAGAACGCTGACGCCTCCCGAGGGCGGTTTTTCTCGCAATCTCCGGTGGGCGAAAAGCGCTTTCGCTTCCCCATCGACAAACAGCGCGAACAGTCCGCTCCCGGGCCCCTCGATACGCCGTTGAATCAGGGGGTACGGCATTTCCTGGTGCATCGCATCGTACACGCGAACCAATTCCTCGGCGTTCGACGCGTACCGAACCTTTCCTGTGATCCACCCGTTGTCGCGGCGAACACGCGACCGGATGGATTTCACCACCACCGGATAAGTCAAAGTGGGGGCAATCGCAGTGACCTGATCCAGCTCAGTGATAAACTCAGTTCGAGGTACTGGAATGCCGAGTGATTCCGCCAACCGCATCAATTCTCCCTTATGAGATGCACGCTCGAACACACCCGACACCGGCAAAGCGACTCGGACTCGTGGCTCAAGCTCCCGCCGTATTTCTGAAACCAGAACACAGGTGAGGTCGGTCATAGGGATAAGCAGTTCGTAGGAGTGATCTCGAACATGCTCAATGAGCGTCCGCTGAAACCCGCCCGGATCATCCAGGGGCGATGGATAGCACCACTGTTTAGAGCAACGTCGCGAGACTCCGGCGAGACTCGGCCTCCGGTTCTCGCCCACAACTACTTCGAGCCCCTGTCGCCCGAGCGACCGTACAACCGCCAGAGTTGCTCTTTGATCGCCGTCAGTTACCAGGATGGACATCTTACAGAATCGCTCGGTTGATGTGCCAGGCAAACAGGGCCGGAGAGAAATTCCCCGTTGACCCCTTGCTGACATCCTCGTGGATGTTGATACGCGGCAAAGCCATCATGTCGCCGGTGGTGGAGGCGACACCACGTTTGACCGTCACGGCGCATCGGTAACCCAGTTCCAGCGCACGCTTCCGAACTGCTTCATTGTGGTTGCCGTTGGGATACGCCAAGGTCAGTATGCCCGGGTGGACTCGGGCGATAATCGTCTCGGCCGATTCGCGAAGTTCCCGTTCAACATCGTCGCGACTGATCTCGTTGAATAATTCGTGATTCACTCCGTGCGACCCGAACGTGATTTGTTCCTTCTGCATAAGCGTTATTTCGTCCCAATCAAGCACGACGCGCTCCGGGGATTGTCTGGCTCTGCTCGGTAAGAATTGCTGTGAAAGCGCCGCCAACAGCTGTTCGCGAGG
>JBGOTX010000050.1:0-8825 GCA_041476705.1 Candidatus Zixiibacteriota bacterium | reverse complement strand
TTGGGCCAGGATTACCAGCAGGGTGTTTACGGCAGTCGCCGTTTTTGTCGGCGTGGGCGTGGTGGCCCAGACCGGGCATGATGATTCATCACTGTCAAGCATTGGTGCGCATCGAGCCATCGAATGCTCGAGGTGCCATCAAACCGTGGCGGAGATCGGGGTAAGCGCCCCAAGCAAGAGTCCGGTGCAACTCTGCCGCTCCTGCCACAATTCGCAGATGATGTCGAACGAACTAGTGGCCCTGAGTTTCCACCGCGATCAAGCGCGCCCGTGCAACGATTGCCATTCGTTCCATGAGACCTCGACCATCAGCGCCGCCGGAAGGGACTTCAAGTTCTCCAGATCAAGCGGTTTGGGCCTTTGCATTGCTTGTCATTCCGGAAGCGGAAACATGGGGGCGCTCTCCGAGGGGCACCGGCTGGCCGCGAACCTGTATCACTCCAACAGCGCACTCCTGACCGGTATGACGGCTTCACAGGCCTGTCTGGTTTGCCATTCGGAAAATCGGACGGTTCAAATCGACGGCCTCGAGCTGGCGGCCATACCGCAATTCAGCGAGGGTCATATGCATCCGCTTGGTGAAGTCAGAAGCACCGGGGTGATGCGCGAGGGCACGATGATCCGGCAGAATATCGATCCGCGTCTTCACCTGTTCAACAACCGGATCGAATGTCAGACCTGCCACAATCTGACCGCTCTGACCAAGTTTCGGCTGGTCGAGTTCGAGTCTCAGCAAGAACTCTGCAAAGGGTGCCATCAGTTTGAGTGATCTCGGTTAAGATTCCGACGACCGCTCGGTTGACCCCTTAACTGCTCAGTGTCCCGCAATCGGGAATCCATACGACTTTGTACATTATTGCCAGATTCGTATTGACAACATCCACCTATCTTGTTACCTTTTTCACAAACTTTGAGCAGTCCTCCATGGAGCGCAAGATGCTGTCAGGTAAATGGTTTAATAGATCAATGATCAGTTTAGGTGTGGTTATCTTTGTGGGAACTCTCGCTTTAGCGGGGGTCGATTCCACCAAAACTCCGGTTGCCAAGCCCGATCCGCTCATGACCAGTCACGCCCCGACCGCTCCGGCTCTGCCGAGTGAGTATTATGTGCTGGAAGTGCGTCACCGCGTTTTCGCCAACTTCCTCGAAATCGACACCGTGGGAATGAATCAGAAATTCTCCATCGGTGAGGCCGAAGATTCGGGGGAAGTGATTCTGTTCAATCCGCATTTGGGAATTACCGACAGCGGGAAGATACTCCAATTGTCCGACACGCTGTACAATCCGGCGGTTCGGGTTCGGGTTACCAACAAAGATTCCCTGATCCAGGAAAGTTGGGGGTTTCATTTCGGGTCGGCGCCGCACTATCGCCGCAATGATCTGCTTGGTTTCCGGCTTCTAGACTTTCGGGTGAATGAGAAATATATCAAGGTCGACGCGCCAAAGCCGATCCCAGCGAAACCAGCCGATACCTCGGTGAAGAAGAAGTAGGGGCGGTGCGCGATGCAATCGGCTAGAGCGATGCGGATATGTCGATTACTCTGGATCCTGGCGGCCTCGCTGGTGTTGTGGACGCCGGCTCTTCAGGCGAAAACCTGTTATGACTGCCACAAGAAGCAGAAGCAGGAATACACTTCCAGGAAGAGCATTCATGCCCCGGTCAAGTCGGAGAACTGCGAGTCGTGCCATGAGCGTCACGGTTTTGCGCAGAAGCTGATTCTAAAGGTCAATGACAATCAGCTGTGCTTTAATTGTCACAAAGACCTTAAGGACAAATTTGCCGCCGGGTCGGTGCACTATCCGGTGAGCAAGGGCGTTTGTTGGGACTGCCATGATCCCCACGCCTCGGACAAGTCCGCTTTGTTGCGCAAAGGTCCCGAAGGGGCGGATGATCCGGCCTCTTGTCTTGGGTGCCACAATGAAGATCTTAAACCGTCGCTGTCGGCCGTCCATCCTCACAAACCGTTCATCGAACTGAACTGTCTGGCGTGTCACGAAGCCCACAACAGTACGCACGAGGGTCTGCTCAAGCAGGATGGCGCGACGCTGTGCCTGAGTTGTCACGAAAAAGACGGCAAGAAAATGACGGTGGCGCACGCGGGGAAACATACCGATGCGCTTACCTGTATCGATTGCCATTCCGGTCATTCCTCCAACCTCAAGGGCCTTCTTTCCGAGAAGACCCATCCGCCGTTTGCCGACGGCAAGTGCGAGACATGCCACTCCCTTCCGGATCAGACCGGCAAGGTGGCATTTGCCGAGGGAGCGACGAAGAATTCGGTGTGCGGAACCTGCCATGGCGATCAGGCCAAATCGGAGTCCAAGACCGTGCCGCATCCTGCGGTCACGGCCGATAACTGCTCCGATTGCCACCGCCCACACAGTTCACGCATCGGAAATCTCCTGGTCAAGGAAGAAGGAAAGATTTGTCAGGGGTGTCATACCGACATCTTGACGGCCACCGACAAGGGAAAACATGAGCCGGTTCTACTGGGTGAATGCGACAAGTGCCATGAAGTCCACGGGTCGGATAAGGCGCACATGCTCAAAAAGAGCGGTTCGGAATTGTGTCTGGGATGCCACACCGCTTTTGCCGCGTCGAAAGATTCGGCCGCATCGGTGCATGCGGCGGTTGACGACTGTCTCTCCTGCCACAACCCGCACGAGGGAATCGGCAAGGCAATGCTGAAAAAGCCGGCGGAGCAATTGTGCGCCGACTGCCACCAACCCGACAGCAAAGCGCTCACCGCCAGATCGAGCCATCTGCCGTATTCAACCGGAAACTGCGCGGGTTGTCATTCACCACATTTCAGTTCGCAGGCGCACCTGCTCAAGAATAAAGGCACGCAGTTGTGTGTTGGATGCCACGCCGATATCGGCACCAAGCTGGCGCTCGCGAGTCCGCATCCACCGGCGACTGAAGACTGCCTGGGATGTCATAAGCCGCATTATTCAGAACAGGACAATCTGCTGACAGAGCCGGTCAAGAAAGTTTGTCTCGGTTGCCACGATCCGGCCGACCTGGGTCTGGACAAGTCGGTCGTTCACGTGGTGGCGAAGGATGGCGACTGCACGGGGTGTCATAATCCGCACGGGTCGGAGCTACCCAAGCTGTTATCGGCCCGCGCCGCCACCAAACTGACCTCAGGGAAGATTACGCTTGTCGCTCCGCAACTCACCGATAAGCGCGCCTCGCTCTGTTACACCTGTCACGAGGAATTCGGAGACAAGATTGAGAAGGGAAACGCTCATAAACCGGTGAAAGACGGTCAATGTGAGGCATGTCACGTTCCTCACGGGTCGGATCAGGCGGGTTTTACAAAACTGCCGGCGCCGGCGTTGTGCGCGCAGTGCCATGCTGTCGATACCACTCTTGAGGCGAAACATGGCGGATACAGTCTGGCCAAGGCCGACTGCCTGGGATGCCATAATCCGCACTTGTCGACCTCACCGAAACTGGTCCGTTCGATGGCCCACCCACCGTTCGCCGAGAAATCGTGCGACAACTGTCACGAGAAGGGTGAGAACGGGTCGGTCAAATTGTCGGGCGCTGTTAATGAAGTCTGTTCGGGGTGTCATGATAATGTCGAGTCCGACATGAAGCTGGCTCACCTGCACCCGCCGTTTGCGGGTGGCGAGTGCACGAGTTGCCATCGGGTTCATGCCGCCGACCAGCCCAAACTGCTCAAGGCCGAAGCGAGCCAGCTTTGTTTCGGGTGCCACGAGGGTCTGCGCAAACTGGACACACTGGCGGTGGTGCACAAACCGTTTGGCGAAAAGAAGTGTCTCGATTGCCATCGGCCGCACGGATCACAGTACGAAAAATTGTTGACGAAACCGGTCGAGAGTTTCTGTTTTACCTGTCACGCCAAACTCCAAAAAAATCTGAATCAGGGACAGGTGCATACGCCGGTCAAAGCGGGTCGGTGCCTTGCCTGTCATCAGCCGCATGCCGGGACAAATAAGGCGTTGCTGGTTACGGACAAGAAAGCGTTGTGCGGCAAGTGCCACAATCTGACCAGCGCCGCGATGGTCACCGCCCACAAAGGATTCGATATTTCATCGGCTAATTGCCAGAACTGCCACGCGCCGCACGTGGGCCAGAAGGGGAAGAAGGGACTGCTTCTCCCCAAGAGCCACAAGCCGTTTACGCAAGGCGAATGCGCCAAATGCCATCAGGGAACCAGCACCACCGAATTTGTGGCCAAAGGTAAGGATCTGTGCGCGACCTGTCATGACAAGGGGGCAAAGATATTTGCCAAGCCGGTGATACATCCGGCCGTAGAGCAGAACGGCTGCACCGCCTGTCACGGTCCGCATGTCGGATTCGGTAAGGGATTGCAGAAGAAAGACGGGGTTGAGCAGTGTCTGAGTTGTCACAATGATCGCGAATTCACCGGACCGGTGCAACACCCGCCGGCGTTCGAGGATTGCACCACCTGCCACGACCCGCATTCGAGCGATTACAAGAAACTGCTCAGCACGGCCGACATCATGGAGCTGTGTACCACCTGTCACGAAGACGCCAAGAAGAAGCACTATCATCCAATGGGTGCGGGCGTCATCAATCCGCGGACCAAGAGCGATCTGGTCTGCACCGGTTGTCATTCGCCTCATTCGACCGATGAGAAGATGCTGTTACTGGCCGACAAAAATCGTAAGTTGTGCAATCTCTGCCACGCCACCGACCACGACTGAGGAGAAGGGATACTGCACATGAAGGTCAAGTTGCGGACAGGAATCGCCGGCGCGGCGCTCCTTGCGATTTTGACCGTCATGGACCTCGCGCGGGCCGCCGACGAACGGCCGCCGCTCGTCTCGCGTCCTTCGCCACTTACGCTAGTCAAGCCCGGTCAGATGACGCTGTCACCCGATGGCGACCGGGTCGCCATCGCCGATCGGTATGGGAATCGCATTTATGTCGTTGACAGTCGCGGTGAATTGGTCTGGTCGGTTGGCGAGGGAGTGGCGCTTGCGCAACCAACGGCGGTCATGTTCTTATCATCTAGTGAATTGATATTCTCGCAGTGGGAGTCACCCCGCCTTTTTCGCGTGGGCGAGAAAACGCCGGCTCAGATAGATACGCTGGAAGACGTCTCCGTTGCTGTTGGTCCCAAGGCCCGAATTACCAAACTGTACAATCTGAGAAATCGCTCGATCCTGTCGCTTACGGTCAAACCGGACGGGCTGGTGCGTTTCGATTCCGAGTGGAAAAAACCGACAGCGCTGATTAAAGCGGGTTCGGGGAAAGGCCGGTTGGACCGCCCCGTTGCATGCGCGGAGCTGATATCCGGTCGGATTGCGGTGGCACAGAGTGGCGCCTATCCGGTACAGGTGTTCAATCTAGACGGCGGCTTTCTATTCGCCGCCGATTGGAATTCGCCAACGCCGCCCAAGGACTGGGAGGCCGCGGCGATTGCGGTTGATCGGCGCGAAACGATCTGGACCGCCGATGTCACTCACGCGCAATTCCGCCAGTATGATCCGACCGGCACCCTGCTTTCCGTGCGATCGTTTGCCTCGCCGAATCGTCTTCCAGCCGACATGGTAATAACCGGTGACAATCAGTTGATGGTTATCGATGAAAACGGGCGGCTCGACCTGTACGATCTGAATCTGGAGAAATGATATGCGCACTTGGTTCGCTAACATAGCAGTGGTAATACTATTTATCGCATCGCCGGCGCTCCGAGCCGGCAATTGGCACACGGGAGGGTCGTTGCAATGCGGTCAGTGCCACGCCGAACATGCCACGGCCGGCGGGCAGGAAATTCCGGGGGGGCCGTATTCCACCCTGCTGGTGAAAGCCACTGTGAACGATCTCTGTCTATCATGCCACGACGGCGCTGATCCGACCGCACCGGATGTCCTGGGGCCGGTGTCGATGTATGCCCAGTCGCCTTCGACCGAAAGCGCGGCCGGCTACTTTGCCTCAACCGGGGTGATCAATCCGGCGGGTCATTCGCTGGGTGTGGCGGTCGTCATGCCGCTGAACGCCAGCGGCAAAACCGTCGCGCTTACCTGCGCAAGTTGCCATGACTATCACGGCAATGCCAACTATCGTAACCTTCGCTATGATCCCGCTGGCAGAGGGGATTCGATCAGCTTGCAAGCATCGGTTGATATTTTCTGGCAATACGCTCCGCCAGAATCGCCGACCGGAGCGGGATCTGCGGCGGCATATAATCAAAGTAATATCAGATACAAATCGGGGTGGAGCCGCTGGTGCGGATCCTGTCATGATATGATCGCTTCAAATTCGCCGGCACCGCCGCCGGCTCATTTTAATGCTCACCCTACAGAGGTGTCGTTGTCCGGTTCGGGAAGTACGCCGCATGTCAATACGGCGCATTGGGTCGCCGGTACGGGAGAAGGTTTTCTGGGGAGCAGTCCGATCGCGGGCGAAGGGATACCACAGGTTCCCTTTCTGCAGCCATCGGCGACTGATTTCGTTAGTGCCGGTCAGGCGCTGAGTTCGAATCAGGTGTTTTGCGGAAGTTGCCATAAATCTCACGGCTCAGATTATACTGAAGAGCTTCGCTGGCCATATATTGGGGGCGGCGCCAACTACCTATCCGGTTGTCAGCAATGTCACTACAAGTGAGGTCGACGACAATGAGGCGTATGCGCAAAATCAGAATCGTAGCAGTCAGTCTGAGTCTGCTGGTGGTGGGCATGTCCGAAGCCGACAACGGCAAATACCGGAATTCACCCCACGGCTCGTCTACTACCGGCGTGTTTCGCGTCTCCGACCACCCGAAGGGAAGTTGTGCGCAATGTCACGCTTCTCATGATGTGCTGTCTTCGCGGCCGTACGGTCTCTTCGATGAGAACTCCAACCGTCTGTGCTTCTCGGCCTCTCTCGGCGGGTGCCATGCCGACAAGCCAACGGGCGGGACCGCCGGATATCCGGCGCAAGAAGCGGACCGGCTTCCGGCCGGTTCATCCGATCCCGGATATTTCGAATACAACGCCGGCGGAACAAGGGTGGCGGGAGTACAGAATCGCGTTCGATGGCCGGGTCAGCTCATTTGGGAAAACGCCCAGTTTTCCCCGCATTACGCCAGTCCCTCTATGCCGATCAAAGACGCCCAGGGGAATGGTTCGTGTGACAACTGCCACAACGTGCACGGTGGAAGTGGAACCCACGACCTGACCGACACTACCTGGCAGGGGGTTGTTGGATCGCAGACCGGCTCGTTGCCGTCGAATTATCAGCAGTGTCTTGGCTGTCACAGTCAGTTCGGTCCCGCTGGAATGGACGACACCTCGAAAACCATCGCGTATTATTACGATCGCTCGCGGAATCCCGATCTGCACACCGGACACGGCTCACGAGGAAACGGGTATGTGCCATCAAACGGCCGCCTCCCTTGTTATGACTGCCATAATCCACATGGCTCGGCCGGAAATGGAAATGCCGGAGGTAACAAATATCTGTTGAGCGACCAGCGCCCGGGGTGGTATGGTCTGACGGATATCCGGGATACCATCACTGATGAGGGGAATAGACAGGTACGACGCTTCTGCTTCGGCTGTCATCGGTCGTCGGATGGATTAGGCGGCGGCACGGTTGAAGGCTACACGCCCACTCAGCTTCCTGGCGGAGAATCGGCGCACGAGTACAACGGTAAACAACACTGTTACAAGCAGCACGGCAGTGATTATTCATCGCCCACGGGTTACAACGTTCATCACCCGAAAGTGGACTGATTCGAATGCGCGCGTTTCTTTCTCAGGCGTTTGCGGGATTGGACCGCATCTCGACCGCTCGCCCATTACCAAAGAGAGTGCGGACAGTCATTGTTTTGGCTGTGACATGTGGGTTGGCGGGAACAGTGCACGCGGAGCGCTGGTACGGCAATCTTGTTTTGACCGCTCAGCGGACCAACACAATTCCAGTCGGTGCGACCGACGGCTCGATGTACCTGGGGCACGCCAACGTCAATGTCGAAGATGTACTATTCTACAAGAACAGATTTCGACTCGCAGGAAATTTCGATTGGCGCAGGGAAGCCAGCGGGTACAGAGAATTTCGCCCCATCTATTATGCGGATTTGTTTGGGTATGGGTACGCAATCAACACGAGCTACTCGCCGTATAAGCGCAAGAGTCTTTGGCTGGGGGGGTCGCCGACCGGGACAGTGGTCGAGGTCTTTACTCACGACTGGCGAAGTACGGTGGCGGTCACAGTGCCGAAATATCCTACGCTGAGCGTCGTGTACAATAGGACTCGCAGTTTCGATAAGGAGCTGCTTACCGCAAGCAATTATCTTCAACGCGCTCTCGTAGTAGAATCCGGTTACTCCAGGAATTTGTATTCCGCGCGGGGGAACTATTATCTGGTACAGAACGAGGATCTCAGGAATCAGTATAGGCCGGATATAGTCAAAGCCGCCAGCGGGACTGTGAGCGGAACTTCACCCGCCTCACGTTTAGGCAACGCCAGCGTTACTCTGAATTACTACGACACCCGGCGTTCACTGGCGGACACAAATATCAGTCGGGGGCACACCAGTTCGATTGCGGCGATGGCGGCATCATCCTATATCAAGCGTGTGTCTGCGGCCATGAGTTATTCGGGTCGCTTTACGGGTTCGACAGTGGGATCAATATCGTCTCCGACGAGTCGATCTGAAACGATATCCGCTTCTGTCGGGTATGCGCCGACTTCGTATTTCGACTTTCAGGCGATCAAGGGGTATCAGATCGACGGCGGCGGACACCAGTATGACATTCAGGAGTACGTCTCGGTCACGGCCAACGCATCCCGCTACCTGCGCCAGGGGGTTGAAACCCGCATGAGTTTCACCCGGACACTGTAT
>JBGOTX010000049.1:0-8832 GCA_041476705.1 Candidatus Zixiibacteriota bacterium | reverse complement strand
TCAGATACAAGTCGCGGTAGACTTCGTCGGACACCAGAATGACACCGCGCTCTTCGCAGGCGGAGGCCACTGCCGCGAGGGCTTCCGGCGAAGCGAACGCACCGGTCGGGTTGGAGGGATGATTCAGGATGACCATGTTAATCCGGTGTTGGTCCAACCGGCTCACAATTTGGTCCGGATCAAGCCGGTAACCGTCGTGTTCGTTCAGCGGGTATTCGACAGGGATCCCTCCGGCAAAGCGCACCAAGTTGCGATACGTAACAAATCCGGGGTCGGGAATGAGCACTCTTTCGCCCGGAGCCACCCAGGCCTGCACAATCGAAAAGAGAGCGCCGACCGAGCCGCAGGTTATCAGCGTTTCATCGAAGGTCGCCTGATAGAACTGGGCCACCGCCTGCCTTAACTCAGGCAACCCCGTGCCAGCGCCGTACGGACAGCGACCGGTCCATTGATGCAGAATATCGCGACCGGGCGCGGGCAAATCCCAGGTTGGCTCTCCGATTCCGAGAGGAATGGCGTCGGCCGAAGCTCCCTCGGACAATTGGCGAATGAGGGAGATACCGAGGTCGGCGAGGCGGTTTGAAGGAGCAGGTCTTAGAGGTACATTCATGCCCGGGATTTCCGTTTTGAGCAAATGGTTTTCATTTGGCGATCCGAGCGGCGATCTTCCGCGCCTTGACAGCGTAGCGCCTTAGGCCCGGCTCAGATTTTGTTTCGATTGTCTGTTTCAAATCCGTGAGCGCTTCGACAAATTTGTCGATTGCCTGAACCACCTGGCGGCGATTGGTGCTGAGCATATCCACGGTCAGGTCGGGCGAAGAGTTTGCGACGCGGGTTCCACTCCGCAGACTTCCGCCGACTATTTTCCAGAGGACAGGGTCGGTGTGCGCAACCAGATCGACATGGCGCGACAGGGCCAGGGCGAGACAATAGGGCAAATGGCTGGTCTGCGCTATCAGTCGGTCATGGAGCTCGGCTGAGATCATGATCGGCCGAGCGCCAAGTTTTTGCACCAGCTGGGTAATTGACGCCCAGGCATCCCTCTTGAAATGAGGCGCCGGGGTTAGGACGAATGTTTTCCCGGCGAACAAACCCAGCCGGGCAGACTCGATACCGTGTTTTTCGGTTCCGGTGATGGGGTGGCCGCTCACATAATTGATCGAGGGGGAGAGCCGTGTAACTGTAGCGAGGATTTCGGAAGTCGTGCCGGCGACATCGAGGCAAACCGATCCCTCTTTCAAGTAGCGGACGACGGTCGGCAGGCTTGCAATGATGGCCCGGATCGGCATGGCAAGGATCACGATATCGGCCTCACAGAGCCCTTGCTTCATGTTTGGACTTGTCCGGCTAACGACTGTTTTTCTCTGTGCGTAAGCCAACGTTGACCGGTTCTTGTCGAAACCGATGACTTCACCGACGAGTCGACGGCTCGTCAGTTCGCAGGCCAGCGAACCGCCGATTTGGCCGAGACCGACGACCAGTACTTTGCACTCGCGGAGCTTTTTCATACCGCTCGCTCCACCGGTGAACTGGTATTCATGCGGTTTCTCCTTCCGTCAGGTCGGGTCTAAGCCGCTTGGCTTCGCCCAGATACTGGTGCTTGATATCCTGCGGGGGCTTTTCGGTGTTGACGAGCAGAAGAATTCTAACCACGCCCGCCATAGCGCCGGGGACGTTGATCTCCTGCGCGCATAACAGAGGCACGGTTGGCCACTTGAGCCCCCGGACGGCATAGGCGGGGAAATCGGCGTTTAAGTCCGGCGTGGTCGTGAACAGAATGCCCGCAATGTCGTCAGGGTGTACATCATTCTCCTGAACGGTCACGACCAGCAAGTCGCGCGTGGCCGATGTGATCGCCTCTTTGGTGTTGATTGGGACTGTGACGGCCCCTCGAATGCCTCGCACTGCCATAGGTGTCTACGCCTCGTGTTACTGATGGTTGTCTGTATATCCATAAAAAAGCCCGCTGTCCTGTCGACAGCGGGCCTGCTTATCTTTGCGTCGGATTGTCTATTCCGGTTCGCTCAAACGCTTCCCACTGCCGTGGCTATCGGCGTAATAATAGTAGCTATAGGCGTAATATCGCGCCGAAGCGGCGGCATAACGGCTGGAGATGAGAGACGTGTTCAACATGATGTATTGTACTATCATTTACTCGAGATTAATTTACTACCGGAAGTCCATTTTGTCAAGAGCGAAACGTTCAATCCCGCGACTTTGGGCTTGTCGCCGACTCGTCCAACCGGGTATACTCCGGTCGAAAGGTTGGTGAAGAAAATCGCCCTATGGCCCACATCCTGATAGTCGAAGACGAAAAGGACATCAGCGCCTTGCTTGAGTTTAACCTCACGCGCGAGGGGTACCGGGTGAGTGTTGCATGGACAGGCGAAGACGGTCTGAAAGCCGCCCGGACCGAACAACCCGATCTGGTCATTCTCGATCTCATGCTTCCGGGGATCGGCGGCATGGATGTCTGCCGGAAGCTGAAGTCCGACCCGCTCACCAGCGCCATACGAATAATCATGCTCACGGCGCGAGACTCCGAAGTTGACGTGGTGGCTGGTTTGGAATCAGGAGCCGATGACTATATCACCAAACCGTTTTCCCCTCGGGTGGTAATCGCCCGGGCCCGGGCGGCTTTGCGCCGACGCGAAGGGGGGGCGGTCGAAGGCGGGGAGGTCGAAGGCGGGGAGGTTCTCACACTCGGCGTCCTGACGATAGATACCGGACGACACCAGGTACTGGTCGACGGTTCACCGATCCAACTCACGCTGACCGAATTCCAGTTGCTCGCCATCATGGCGCGCAAGAGGGGCTGGGTATTCAGCCGATACCAGCTGGTCGATGCACTTCGCGGCGAAGATTACATTGTCACCGATCGGGCCATCGATGTCCAGATCGCCAATCTCCGCAAGAAACTTGGCCCGTCGGGCGACTATGTCGAAACGGTTAGAGGGATCGGCTACCGAGTGAAGGAGTCAGCGTGAAACGACGCCGATTGTTCTGGGTCGTGTTTCCGTACTACCTGGCGATCATTGCCGCCTCATTGCTCATCGTGGCGGCGTACGCGGCCCACGAAATGAGATCGTTATACTTTGACGAGATGACGCGGTCGCTGGAACAGCGTGCTCGACTTGTGACCAGCCAGTTGACCTTCAGACAAACGACCGATCCATCGCTGTCGATTGACTCGCTGTGCGACCAATTGGGGCAAATGATTCAGACGCGCATCACGATCGTTGACACTGCGGGCCGGGTGCTGGGCGATTCGTACGAGGACCCCCGCACCATGGAGAATCATCGGAACCGTCCCGAGATTGCGCAGGCATTGTCCGGCCGGGTCGACGCCGAGTCGAGGTACAGCCGCACCCTTCGAGAGGAGATGCTCTACGTGGCCGTGCCCTGGTCGCAGGGGGGCGCGCTGATCGGGGTGGTGCGAACGGCGGTACCGATTACCTCGTTATCTGAAAATTTGTCGTCCATGTATCGTAAGATGGCATTGATCGGGATAATTATCGGCCTCCTGGCCGCGGCGCTCAGCGTGATGATTCTCGGCCGGGTGACCAAGCCGCTGAAACGGCTTCAGGCCGGAGCGTTTCGATTTGCGCACGGGATTCTGGACGAGAAACTCCCGCCGACTCAGGTCGAGGAAATCACTGCCGTGACCGAGGCCATGAACGAAATGGCGGCCCAACTCGACGCGCGCATCCGGACCGCCGTGCGCCAGAGTCGCGAGCGGGAAGTGATCCTTTCGAGCATGACCGAAGGAGTGCTGGCGCTGGATCGCGATGAGCGGGTGGTGGAACTGAATCGCGCCGCCGCAGATCTGCTCGGCGTCACGGTTGCGCAGGCCTCGGGGAAACCCCTGCACGACATCATTCGCAACACACAGTTATATCGGCTGGTCGAACGGGCGCTCCGGGGCGAATCCCCGGAAGAACTGGAAATCACTCTGACAGGTGATTCCCGAAAATTCCTCCAGGTGCATGTCTCCGCGCTTCAGGATGAAACCGGTCAGGGTGCCGGCCTGCTTCTGGTGTTCAACGACATCACGCGCATCAAACGGCTCGAGACCATCCGTCGCGATTTTGTCGCCAATGTGTCGCACGAATTGCGCACGCCGATTACCGCCATCACCGGCTCCATTGAAACTCTGCTCGACACTCCCAACGCCTCTGCCTCGGATATCCGGAAATTCCTCGATATCACGCTGAAACACGCCGAACGGCTCAACCGGATCGTCGAGGATTTGCTGGCGCTCGCGAGGTTGGAAAGCCAGGCCGAGGATCAGGCCATCGAATTGCATCGGGGTCGGATTCACGATGTTCTTAAAGCCGCGGTTAACGCCTGTCGCCACAAGTGGGAGCCAAAAGACATCCCAATCTCCGTTTCGTGCGATCTCCAGTTGGAGGGCGATATCAACCCGGTCCATCTCGAGCACGCCGTCATTAATTTGATCGACAACGCCGTCAAGTACAGCGATCCCGGTTCTCCGGTCGTGATCGACGCCACTCAAGGGGAAAATGAAATTGTCATTTCCGTGCGCGATCAGGGGTGGGGGATCGAGGAGAGGCACCTTCCCCGCCTGTTCGAGCGCTTTTATCGAGTTGACTCCGCCCGCAGCCGCGATCTCGGCGGCACCGGCCTGGGATTGGCGATTGTCAAGCATATTGCCCTGGCTCACGGTGGACGGGTGACGGTCGAGAGCGCCCCGGGCGCGGGAAGCGTTTTCCGCATTCACCTGCCGTTGAGATAGTTAGGGGAGACGCCGGGGGGGCGGCGTTCGACCGGATATGCTTACATAATCTTATAGCCACCTAAACACAATCTTAACAGACGGCTGGTTAATACTGTCGTCCGAGGGTGGAGATGGGTCCGCGCCGGACGAGCGAAACAGAAGATGGAAAGAGGAACCATGAAGAAAACACTGCTGTCACTGCTGATCCTAGTTTGTGTGGCCTCGTTTGCCTCGGCCCAGTCGGGCTCCGACTCGACCAATCTTACACCACAGGAAATCAAGGACCGCCTCGACGGCGTCGCCGACAATCTGACCACACTTAACACCGACGTGAACGCGCTGAAGGCGTTGAAAATCAGCGGCTATCTGCAATTTCGATACGAGTACAATGACTCATCCAAGTCGACCGACACACTGATCAAGGGGAGCGCCGTCAATCGGAACGCCAACAACTTCTACATCCGACGCGGCCGGATCAAGTTCACGTTCCAGCCGGGCCAGACGAGCAAGTATGTCATCTACTTTGATGCCTCCAGGAACACGGTATCGATTAAGGAAGCGTATGTCGAATTGGCGCACAAATTTAAGAATCAGGCGTTTGCGCTGACCGCCGGCCAGTTCAACATTCCGTTCGGCTATGAAATAGAATATTCGTCTTCCAAGCGCGATTTTCCGGAGCGGAGCTTGGCTGAGAACAATCTGTTCAAAGGTGAACGGGACCGAGGGATCAATCTCACCTACACCGCCCCAAAGTATCTGCAGGCAAATATCGGCGTGCTTCAGGGGTACGGCATCGACAACGCCACCTTCACCTGGTTCGACCCGACCAAGCAAAAGGATGTCGTGGCCAGAGCCAAGGCAAAGTTCGGCAAGTTCGATCTCGGCCTGTCCGGATACTGGGGGAAAACCTACACGCCAAGCGTGGCGGCGGTTGCGGGTTCCAGCTCGTGGTACGACGCCAACGGCAACAAGCAGATTGATTCGAACGAAGTAACCACGACCGCGCCCAAGTCGGAAGTCGCCGGATTTGAGCGCGACAAGGACCGATATGGTATCGATGGTCAGGCCTACCTTGATTTTCTGCCGATCGGCGGAACCGGAGTCCGGGGCGAGTACTTCAAGGCCAGAGACTACAACAAGGACGCCAAAGCGGTCGTGCACGAACAAGGGTGGTATCTCTGGCTCTCGCAGAATATCGGGAAAAAGTTCGGAGCAGCAGTGCGGTACGATTACTGGGACCCGAACACCCGGAGCAATCAGAATGACGCAACCGGCACCTGGTCGCTCGCCGCGCACTATTTCTACGACGGCAACGTGCGTATTACCGCGGCGTACGACATTCCGCTAAAGCTGGCGGGGAACTCGACACTTACGAAATACAGCGGCGATGTTAAAGACAATCGATTCACTCTTCAGTTCCAGTTCGTGATCTAAACAAAGGAAACAAAGGAGAATGAAAATGAAACCAGAAGCGAAATCGAAGCTGATATGGACTCTCGGTCTGGTGTGCGTAGTTTCGGTGGCGGTCGGTCTCAGCGCGCCGGCCGGCGGGAACGTGACAATCAAAGGTTCCGACACCATGTTGCAGTTGGGTCAGCGATGGGCCGAAACGTTTATGGGGCAGAACCCCGGCGTGACCATTCAGGTGACTGGCGGCGGCTCTGGGGTAGGGATTGCGGCTCTGATTAATGGCTCCACCGACATTTGCGAGGCCTCGCGACAGATCAAACCGGCCGAGATCGACAAACTCAAGGAGCGGTTTAATTCACCTGGTGTGGAAATTCCGGTCGCGCGCGACGGTCTTAGTGTGTATCTCAATGAAGAAAACCCGGTCGGCGAATTGTCGCTTGAGCAACTGAAGAAGATTTACACGGGCGTCGTCACCAACTGGAAAGATGTCGGCGGCCCGGATGCCAGAATTATAATGTATGGTCGGGAAAACAGTTCCGGCACGTATAGTTTCTTCAAGGACAACGTACTTGAAGGGAAAGACTTTGCCGCGCAGACCCAGACCTTGCCCGGTACAGCGGCGGTGGTCAATGCGGTGGCGAAAGACAAGTTGGGGATCGGGTATGGCGGCGCGGCGTATGCCAAAGGCGTCAAAGATGCGAAGGTGAAAAAGGACGAGAAGAGTCCCGCGTTCGCACCAACCCTTGAGAACGTAAAAAGCGGTCAATACCCGTTGTCCCGAAATCTGTTCTGGTACTTGCGCAACAAACCAACCGGCGATCTCAAGAAACTGGTGGATTTCGTTCTTTCCGACGCGGGTCAGGAAATCGTGAGCAAGGTTGGGTATTTTCCACTCAAGTAGCGGAAGACGTTCTATACGCTTATGCAGAAATACCAGTTCAAGCCGAAATCACGCTTCCGGGAGTTTCTCGGCGAGAAGATAATCCGGCTGAGCGCCTATGCGGCGCTTCTGGGAATAATTCTCATATTCATATTTATTTTCAAAGAAGCGCTACCCCTCTTCACCGACCATGCCGTTCGTCAGGAAGCCGGTATCGACAAACTGGTCTTGAAACAAAGGTTCTATGATGATCAGGAACCGACCTGGGTCTGGCAACCGAATTCGGACAACCCCAAGTACTCGCTTCTGCCTCTGGTGATCGGTACAATTAAGGCGGCGCTGATTGCTATGTTCATTGCGGCGCCGCTGGGGATTGCGGCGGCGATCTACACCTCCGAATTCGCCTCCAACCGCGCGCGCGAACTGATCAAACCAACCATTGAACTGCTGGCGGGGATTCCGTCGGTGGTGTTGGGATTTTTCGCGCTTATGGTGCTGGCTTCGATTGTCCAAACCTCGCTTGGCCTGACCTACCGGCTGAATGCCATCAACGCCGGTATCGCACTCGGTATTACAGTCATTCCGATTATCTTTACAATTGCCGAGGACGCCATGTCTTCGGTGCCCCGGAGTCTTCGCGATGCCGCGACCGCCCTGGGCGCCAATCGCTGGCAGGTGGCGGTCACGATGGTCTTGCCGGCCGCTCTGCCGGGCATTGCCGCCGGCGTGGTGCTGGGGTTCGGCCGGGCGATCGGCGAGACAATGATAGTGTTGATGGCCTCCGGCAACGCGGCGATTATCTCCGCGAATCCGGCCGATTCGGTTCGAACCCTATCGGCAACGGTGGCCGCGGAGCTTGCGGAAGTCGTTTTCGGCGGCGGTCATTATTCAGTACTGTTCTTCATAGGCACGCTTCTGTTTGTGTTCACGTTTCTGGTAAATCTCGGTGGTGATCTGGTTCTGCACCGACTGAAGGAAAGAGTGCAGGGGAGAAGTTCCTGATGACTACAATCCCTGCCCCAACGCCCGTGCAAGAACGGCCTATGCATTTCAAAGCCAAAGGTACGGCCCCTATTCCGCGCGCGCTTTTGCTCACGGCCGTGATCATCATCATGCTTATGCTGGGTACGATTCTCGGCAACGTGTTGTGGGGCGGTCTGGGAACAATCAGCTGGGAATTTCTGACAAGCCCACCCACGCAAGGCATGGAAGCCGGCGGGATATTTCCCGCAATTTTCGGCACCCTTCTGTTAGTCATATTAATGGTGATCGCAGTCGTGCCGGTCGGTGTACTGACAGCCGTGTATCTCCAGGAGTACACCGATCCCGGATCCAAAACCACCCGGCTGGTACGGGCGGCGGTCAATAATTTGGCCGGAGTGCCATCGATTGTCTTCGGCCTTTTCGGTCTCGGCTTCTTCATTGCCTTTATCGGCGGCGGAATCGACAAAATATTCTATGCCGGTTCCGGCCCGGTGTGGGGACAGCCGGCTATCATCTGGGCCTCGTTGACGATGGCCCTATTGACTTTGCCGGTGGTGATTGTTTCAACCGAAGAGGCGCTCCGCGTCATTCCTCGCGAGCTGAAAGACGCAAGCTACGCGCTTGGGGCAACCAAATTGCAGACGATTGCGCGGGTGATTATCCCGCAAGCCCTGCCGGGAATTTTTACCGGCGCAATCCTGGCGGTCGGGCGCGGAGCAGGCGAGGTCGCCCCGATCATGTTCACCGGCGCGGCTTACTATCTGCCGCACCTGCCCACCAAGCTGACCGATCAATTCATGGTCCTGGGGTATCATACCTA
>JBGOTX010000048.1:0-8925 GCA_041476705.1 Candidatus Zixiibacteriota bacterium | reverse complement strand
ATACTTTGAGTCCGTTGTCGTCCGAACTCGGTTCATGAGTGGCCGAAACAGACAGCTCTTTAGAAGCGACCGGCTCTGCGTTCACGGTCGGGTTGGCTTCCACCACGGCCAGCGCGCCCGCTCTGGTCGAATCGTCGACCACCAGTCGGCTTGATTTTGCAGTGCTGTCGGTCATACTCGGCTTCTCTTCAACCCGATTCTTGACGCTGCCGGCCGGCGAGATATATCCTCGGTTGGCCAGCGCGGTCTCTAGCGGAACCGCCCCCACGAGTAGCAGAGTGAAAGCCAAGGCGTTGATCTTTTGCATCCTTGCTCGCGTATTCATACTTCTTTCCCCCATGCGGCTGTCTTTATCGGCCCCGATCCTCCGGTGACCGGCAGAACGCTGGGTCTGCAATCGGCCTCCGCGAGGGCGAATTACCTCGCCGCCAGCTCCAGTTCCGCCCTCTCGTCGGCGCCGTCTTCTACCACGGACGCCAATTCAGTCTCATCAAACACTCGGTCAATATCCAACAGGATCTTGACATCATTCTTGATCTTGGCGACGCCCAAAATGAACGCCGTGTCCGTTCCCGACCCGATTGTCGGAGCATCCTCGATCTGGTCATGATTGATATTCAGCACTTCCGACACCGAATCGACCACCAGGCCCATCATGAGGTAGCCGGTCGCGGTCTTGATATCGACTACAATGACGCAAGTCTGTTCCGTGTCGGGGATCGCTTCCATGCCGAAACGCAGGCGCAAGTCGAGTACCGGGATCACTTTGCCGCGAAGATTGATGACGCCGCGGATATACGCCGGCGACTGCGGAATCTTGGTGATCTTCATCAGCCCGATGATTTCCCGGACTTTCAGAATCTCCAGACCGTATTCCTCGGCGGCCAGATGGAAGGTCAGGTATTTTCCGGCGCGCGCCGCGCGGGCTGAGGCCGCTTCTGCTTTTGCGTCGATCGCTTCTGTCGTACTCACTGCTACCAGACCTCCTCCGGATTCTTCCACCCGGATTATGTTTTGCTATTGATACTGGAGTTCGGCGACCGAGTCGTCGACTGCAGATTCGTTTTCAATCACTTTACCGGCTGCCGTCGCGTCGGTCATCTCACCGGATGACATCTGATATTGCGACACATTCACGGCGCCGGCGGCGTTCGCCAGTTTCACCATTCCGTTGACATCGAGAATCAGTCCGACCGTGCCATCGGAAAGAATAGCCCCACCTGATACCCATTTTTGTCGACCGAATACCGGGCCCAAACTCTTGATGACAGTCTGTCTCTGGCCGATCAATTCATCGGCCACCAATCCCATGCAGGTGTCGTTATCCTCAACAACAACCACCACACGGTTCCCCTGGTCGTTCGAGGGCAATCCAAAAAGCTGGGCCAGCCGCACGATGGGAAGCAGTTTGCCGCGTAAATTGATTAGTTCCTGTACCCCGCGAACCGTGAAAATATGCTCCGTCGCCAAATTGACCGATTCGAGCACCGACACGGTGGGAATAATGAATCGCTCGTTTGCGAGGCGGATCAGCATGCCGTCGATCATGGCCAGCGTCAGCGGCAATTTCATAGTGAATTTGGTGCCCGCGAGCCGCTTGGATTCGATTTCGAGATGCCCGCGCATGGCGTCGATATTTTTCTTCACGACATCCATGCCGACGCCACGGCCGGAGATATCGGTGACCTTCTTGGCCGTCGAAAATCCGGGCAGTAAAATCAGGTTAAAAATCTCCCGCTCGGTCATCTCCCGGGCATGATCGATAAGCCCCTTCTCGCGGGCTTTGGCAAGGATTCTTTCCTGATCGAGTCCCCGACCATCGTCCTCGATTTCAAACTGAATATTGCCGCCCCGATGGAACGCGCGGAGCCAGACGCGGCCGGTTTCGGGCTTTCCGGTCGCGACCCGCTCTTCGGGCGGTTCGATGGCGTGGTCGACGGAATTGCGAATCATGTGCATCAGCGGATCGCCGATATTTTCGATAATGCTCCGGTCGACCTCGGCATCCTCTCCGGACATGAATAACTCGACCTTTTTCCCGGACTTGCGCGTCAAATCGCGAACCGCGCGCGCCAGTTTCTGGAAGGTGGCCCGCACCGGAACAAGACGCATGGACATGCCCATTTCCTGAAGTTCCCGGGTGATCTTGTTCAGATGGGAAACATTCTTGGCGATGCGTGGGGGGACGATGGCCAGAAAATCTTCGTCCTGTCCCACCATGGATTCGGCAATCACCAGTTCTCCGATCGTATCGACCAAGCGGTCGAGTCGTTCGGTGTCGATTTTGACCATTTCCTTGACCGTGGCCGCGGGCGCCTGGTCCTTTTCGCGCTGGGCCAGCTTTTGGACGCGAAGGGCATGCGCGACAGCCTGGGCCGGAACAATACCCTGCTTGACCAGAGTTTCGCCCAGCCGGTCCTGAGGACCTTCCTTGTGCGTGAGCGCCTGGTCAATGGCGGTCTGAGAGGTTGCCCCCATATCGATCAGAATGTCGCCGACGCGCTCCGACGTGTCTGTCAGAGTCGCCTGACCGGGATTGGCAATCACGTCGCGCAACGCGGCCAGCAGGTTCACGACCACCGGACTTCCGTCTACCACGCTGTTGTTCTTGAGTCCTTCCTCGGTCGCGACCAGTAGTTTTCGCAGACCATCGATAGAGGCAAAAATAACATCGGCTGTTCGCCCTTCGATAGTCATCGTCCCCTTGCGGACCAGATCGAGGAGCGTTTCGGATTCGTGGGCCAGGACCGAGATCGGATGCAATTCCAAAAACCCGGCCGCGCCCTTAATCGTGTGGAAACTCCGGAAGATCGCGTTGATCGTGCCGTCATAGTCGGAACCCGTCTCGAGGTCCATCATTTTTTGTTCGGCGGTCAGGCAGTGATCTTTGGCTTCGTTGATAAACTCCGCCACCAGCGAGCCGTCGGCGCCCTCAAATTGCATCGTAAGCACATCTTTAGTGTGGGCGACCGGCGCGACAGGCGCCGGCACTGGCGTAATCTTTGAAGCAATCTTCTTGGTGTCGGTAGCAGGAGAATGCGAAGTCTTCGGGGCCGCGGCAACGTGCGAACCGGATGTCGTCATTGTCCCGGCAGGAGCGAGATCCGCCGGAAAGTGCACAGCCGACGTGTCGCGCCGGTCACGGACAACCTGTTGCATCCCCGCAATTGCGTCGTTGAGCATCGAGACTGCCATTGCCGGGTCGGCCACCTCTCTGAAAATCATCTTTTCGACAAGCTTGCCGCACTTGTCGGCGACCATTGTCAGTGACGGTTCCTGTGCGCCAAGCGCCACCGCGAGCGCCTCAAATTGGGTGTGCAATGACGCGACCGCCTGCATGTCGCCCGTATCCAGCAAAATCAGCGCGGAGGCGATATCATCGATCTGCCGTTCGAGCGTACCTATCGGCGAGCCGGCCGTGCCGGTGTGCGAGCTGGTGTCGACCGGTTGGGACTTCGCCTTCTTTGCATGGCTACGGGGTGGTTGGGACTTTGCCTTTCTTGCGTGGCCCCGGCTTGGCTGTGATTTTTTCGATTTTTCCTTTTTCAAACTGCCCCTGCCGCCGTAAATGGTTACTACGTTGCGTGATTTCTTCTTGTCGTCCTATCATGTATCGGGACTGGCAACACCCGCTTTAGGGATTGCCGGGACTCTTGCCCCAGCTTGTGCAAAAATGACTCAGCCCCAAAGGCGCGTGGTGGGAACTTCCGGTGACTGATCTGTTTCAATATGAGACGGAACTGTCGCTGTTGAACTGAGGGTAGGCGTTGGTGAGAACAGCGGGGCCGCTCTCGGGTATGGACTATGACGCCCTCGATGGGATATCCGGGCGGACAGAAGGACGCAATCAACGCGGCTGGATGCTGTCGCGCGTGAAGATCAGGATACTCTTGCCATCATGATCCGGAGAACACCCAGCCCTGCTGGGCTCACAATGATTCAACTTAGCATTGACAAACTCAGTCTACTTTTGTATTCTGCCTAGAAGGAGATTAGTACTATGACTACAAAATCAAAGACCAAGTCGCTATCCGTTGGCCGGGGCAAACTCGGCTACACTACGTCAAATGTATTTCGGGCCCCTTTGCAAAAGGTCTGGGATGCCGCCACTCAGGCCAAGCATCTGAAAAAACACTTTTGCGATGACATGAAGGGCGAGTTTGGCCCCAAGCTGACCCCTGTCACCTGGATCTGGAATGAGTTTGGCGGCTGGACACTCACCCCCATCAAGTTTGACAAACACAAAGAGATCGTCTTCTGCGGGCCGTCGATGGACGGCAAATATGAACTCACAATCAAGTTTGAGTTTGTGCGAAAGGATGGGAAAACGATTTTCCGTGTTCACGAAAGCGGCTACCCCCAAAAGGAGCTCAAGTCGGCCTTCATGATGTGCGAGGGATGGTCAGAGTTCCATACGGGCGTGAAGGCCTATCTGGCCGGTATCGACTTGCGAAAATACTGATCGATCGGCGCACACGCATTCGAATTCGGGTTGCGCGGCGTCGAAACCCGACCCAACTGATAGGCCTAAAACGCTCAGTTATTTTGTGCGAGGCAGACGTCCGGTCTGCCTACGTATTCCGCTCCCCCTACTTCCCCTCTTTCACCTGCTCCGCCAGATAGAGCTGGATACCCATCTGCTTAATTTGATCGTTCTGCGCTTCGAGCCAGTCCAGATGCACCTCTTCGTCCTTGAGAATTGATTCGAGCAGTTCGCGCGTGCCATTATCCCCCATGTCCTGCGCCTGCGCAATCGCCTTGTTGTAGACTTTCACCGCCCCCTGCTCGGATTTCAGGTCGTTGCCGATCTGATGCGCGACATCCGGCCCGATATGAATCGCACCGTACCGGGTGACATTCGGCCCACCCTCCAGGAAAATTATCCGGGCAATCAGCTTTTCCGCATGTTTCATTTCATCGACTGCCCGCTTTTCCATCACATTGTGCAATCGATCATACTCCCAGTTGGCGCACATCTCCGAGTGCACCATGTACTGGTTGATCGCGGTCAGTTCATCCGATAGCAGACCGTTGAGGGTTGCTATAATCTTGTCGTTCCCTTTCATATCAGACCTCCTATAGGTAGACTTATTTAGAGCTTGCTATAAGAATACGGTATATGGAGTAAATACGCAACAATACTGTTCACCCCGCCCTTGATCCGCCGCCCTTCCCTTCCGATATTATATTAGATGCATGCACTGGCGACACAAATTATCCGGTTTGTCACCCACGACATGTGGCGGCTTCCGCTTGAGAATCTCTCCCGCGGACGGGCCTTCGCGGTGCGCCAACTCCGTATCCTCTATTTCGCCTGGCGGGGGTTCCGCGAAGACAACCTCTCGCTCCGGGCCTCGGCCCTGACCTTTTACTCTATTCTCTCCGCGGTGCCGGTCTTTGCTATCCTGTTCGGAATCGCCAAAGGGTTTGGTTTCGAGGAAGCGCTCCAAAGGCAACTGCTCGATGAGTTCCCGAATCAAAGAGAAGCGCTGGTCACTATTTTCAATTTCGCGCATACAACGCTTGCCCAAGCGCACAAGGGATGGGTGACCGGAATCGGTGTGGCGGTTCTTTTCTGGAGCGTGTTGAAAGTGCTCGGCAGTATCGAGGCCTCATTCAACGATATCTGGAATATCGCGCGCGGACGGTCGCTCTTCCGCAAGTTTGCCGATTATGTCGCGATCATCCTGATTTGCCCGCTCGCGCTCATCATCTCCGGCGCGCTCACGCTGTATATTTCAACCCAGATCAGCGATGTTTCCCAAACGGTTGAGATGGTCAACACGCTCAGTCCAACGCTATTGTTCTTACTCAAAGGAGCATCGTTTGTACTGGTGATGGTGATGTTCATTTTCCTCTACATGGTCATGCCCAACACGCGGGTCAGGTTTAAGGCCGGACTGGTCGGAGGGATTGTCGCGGGCACGGTGTTTCAATTGATGCAGAACGGGTATGTTCATTTGCAGGTCGGTGTGGCCAAATATAATGCGGTCTATGGAAGTTTCGCCGCTTTGCCGCTGTTTCTTATCTGGCTACAACTGAGTTGGTTCATTGTGCTCTTGGGCGCGGAGTTGTCGTACGCCGTTCAGAACGCCGACACCTATGACTACACCACCGACAATTACCGGCTTTCGACTCACACCCGACGCCTCCTCTCGCTTCTTCTGGCTCACACCGTGGTGAAAGCGTTCGCCGACAGCCAGCCTGCGCCGACTGCGCACCAGATCGCGCGCAAGCTCGGCATGCCATTCGGATTGGTCCAGCGGATCTGCACCGAATTTGTCGATTGCGGCATTCTGGCTCGGACGGGCGGGACTGAATCGCTCAACCCGTCGTACCAGCCGGCGCGCGATATTAACTTGCTGACTGTTCAAGCGGTGATCGATTCGCTCGAAAGTCACGGCACGGGCGGTATCCCGGCGGCCCCGTCGATGGATTTGGATTCTCTCGCAACGACCCTGCAGGCCTTTGATTCGACCTTATCTTCTTTGCCAACTAATCGGTTGTTGAAGGATATGTGATTTCTTGACGATCGCGTGTGCGGCGGACGTCCACGTCTGCAAGATTCCGTTTTGGCCCCTACGACCCACAATTGCCCAGAGCTACAACTTAACGCCGCGCTCCTTCATCATCCGTAGGATCGCATTTCCGCATCGGCTTTTCCGCAATTGCTTGTCCGTGGTCAACTCATCTATAATCTTCCGCGAGATTGATGGATCATTGAGGTCGAAAAGTGATTGGGCAAAACAAGCACTGATGAACGAGCCGGTGTCGGTTCTCATTCGTTCAAGGACCGGACCGACTACCGCCGTATCTCTTGTTCGGGACATCCAATCGCAAATAATAAATGTCGAGTTCCAGTCGGCTCCCCTGATTCCGACCTCAAGCACCCGCATCGCATAACTCCGGTCCCGTGCTAATACATAGTCAAACAAAGCCGTAGAAACGAGTCCAGTGTCACCAGACGGAAACCAAGTTAGCTCGGCATCTAGTTCAAAGAGTGTGCCGAGATCGCTCAGACTGATCCGCGCCAACTGGAGCGCACTGTCCGGATATCTCGTGCTAATGTACTGGAGTATTCCCCGAGATACCTTGTGTTCGTTGGACCACAACCTCAGGAGTAACTGATCGTAGATGGAAGCCTTGAATTCCCTGAGCGCATCAAAAAGAAAGCCCACACGTTCATTCCTGTCATAGTAATCAGAAATTTCTTCCAGCGGGCGCTTGAGTAATGCCAATGCTTCATTGTTGTGGTACGATGCAATGGCGTGGTAAAGCCCTCGTACTTCGAAACTGCTGATCGAGTTGTCAATTACGCTAATAAAGTGAGCCGTCAGGATCGGGAAGAAGTCCGAATGAGGAAAGTAGCTAACCGCCAAATATGTTTCGAGTGGGCACTTCCCCAGCGGATACCGGTTAAGCTGTTCCTTGATCAGTTCGATATCTTGTTCCTTACGATACTTGGCCAGTGCAATCCATGCAGAAGGATTGCACGTCCAATTTGCCGATTTGCGGGCCCGACGATCGATCCAGTAATGCGATGTTACAGCAGGATTATCCGTCCTCATTGCCAATTCGCGGATCCGGGGATATGCCCAATCATTCGGTTCTATCCGTTCAAGCGCCTCTTGCTTGGCATCAAGATCATTGTCAGTGCAAACTAAAATGCTATCCAGGGTGCTCATTTGAGCGTTACTGAATTTCCTGAGATCCCGGTCGCCATACTCTGGAGTCACGAGCTCTATGTAAAAATCCGCCGCTTGCTGGTTCCAACCAACATCGCAGTGCTGCGTTGCGACAACCTGCGTGTCGGTGAGATGGCTCAGTACCGACTCAAACAGATCAACGGACGTATCGTAGGCCAGCGCTCGAAAGGCATGACATCGAACCACAGGATTTGGGTGATCCATAAGTAACATCAATTCGTTCGTCGTGGCCCTCTTGCGCAACTGTTTGAAATTGTCCTCCTCTTTGGGTGAACCTCCCTCAGTATTCCATTCCATCACAACACGATCGACCTTCTCGATTCTGTGCACAATCTTCTTCACAGCCTTTGAAAGTCCAATGTCGGCGTCGGCTGTAGACACGAATATGCACAGGCACAAGACCGCAAGTACGTATCGTGTTATCGATTTCATTGTAAACTCCACATCATCCCATGCTCTACACTAAAGACGTGGCGGCTGTCATATTGTCAATCCGCTCGGTTCACCGTCTGTAGCAGGCTCTTGATACCATATTACACCTCCTCTCTGCCGTCAATCTCCAAAGTCCCATACGTTGAGTTGCCACCGCCCTTTATAGACAAACCACCCGACACGCACAATTTACCCAATTTTCACTGACACCCCCTGACAGTCCCCCCGCCTATCCTGCGCCCAAGAGAAATAAAACGACGAGGATAGTATGCCGGTATTCAATGACCGAATCTCAGGTAGCGCCTTCGAGTTCATTCCGGGGGCTCAACCGGAAGCTCCAGCCGCGGAGCGCCTGGAACCCACCTATGAGGACGAGACCTCCGAAGAAGAAACCCCGTTTCTGTCGCTCGACGAAAGCGAGAGCGATCACGAAGAAGGCCCAGACTCGTATCAAACGCAGTTTCGCGTGCGAGCCGAGGGTGATTTCGAGTACGAGGGGAGTGGTAGCGGCAGACGAAAGCGAACAATGGCCCAATTCGATCCAGCCCTACAACGAACCCTAAAGGAAGAAGCCGGGTACGCCAACCACCCGAACGATCGGGGCGGCGAAACCTATCGGGGGGTCGCCCGCAACATGCACAAGCTGTGGTCGGGATGGAAAATTGTCGATGCCTACAAGGGCAAACCGAACTTTCCCGCCACCCTCGACCAGGACAAAGGGCTCCAATCGCTCGTTATCGAGTTCTATCGCACGGAGTTCTGGAACAAGATCAAAGGCGATTCCATT
>JBGOTX010000047.1:0-8961 GCA_041476705.1 Candidatus Zixiibacteriota bacterium | reverse complement strand
CGAAAAGATCAAAAGAATGATTTTGCCGTCACGGCGCTCGATTCGTTCAAGCTTCCCTACGACATTCACACCCGAATCGAACTCAAGTTTCGCCACCGAACCAGCCTTGATTCCAACCGTCGCCAGATCGCTATCGGAGTGATTTTCGAGCGGCTTGGCAATCCCTTTGAGCTTTCCGACCGGAGAGCCGAAACCATCGGCGTGGTATTTTTTGTCGTGCCCGGGCAGTTCTTTGTACTTATACGCCAGTGCCGACGGCCCTTTGGCCTGAATGTACGCTGGTTGCTCTGCGCCGCCGGAAATCATACTGGTAAATACGCCCGACACCTGCAGACCGGATGAATACTCAGCCGTCGCCGTATTGTTACACTCGATTGCCTTTTCCACGCCGTATGCGCCGCCGCGACGATACGCCATCGTATCCGCGAACTGTTCGAGCACATTCATCAGCAGATCAAAATCCGGAGTCACGAACAATTGCGGCTGTTTGGTCGTAATATCAAAGGGGTAATCGGCCGCGTGCAGGCCGTACGGAAGCTTCTTGACTTCGGGCCCCAAACAGGATACCGCCTCGCCAATCGAGGACAACAGCCCCGCACCGTAGATTTTAGGATTTTCCATACTGCCGATTAAGCCGTACTCGACTGTCCACCAGTGCAGACGGGACAGGCGGGCCATCTCTGAGGGGGCGCCCAGATTGGCCTGGCGCTCAAGCACCAGCTTTTCGACTTCGCTTATTTCGTTGGGATTCGAGTCGGGCGCTTCCTTAAGAATCGACAACCGCCGAATCGCTTCGTATAACTCGAAATCCTTCCGCGAGGACATTGCCTTGGCCCCGATCTCGCCGAATTTCTGCAAATAGTCGGCGTATTCCCGGTCAACGATAATCGGCGCGTGTCCGGCCGCCTCATGGACAATGTCCGGGGCGGGCGTATACTCAATATGATGGATTTGCCGCATATCACAAGCGATCACCAGAACCCGGTACGCCTGATACTCCATGAATGCCGCCGGCGGGATGAACCCGTCGACCGCCACGCACCCCCAGCCGATCCCGCCCAGGATATCATTCATGTCCTCGATACGGGGAATGGCCTCAAGCGAAATACCGGTGTTCAACAATCCCTGAAAGTACACCCGGTGGGCGTTTTCCCTGAGAATGCGGATTGCCTGCCGCATGACATACCGCCAGACGGCGTGATCGATCGGCGTATAATGCATCCAGTCCTGATCGACCATGAACTGCCTGAGATGATTGGGCAGTTGTGTCAGATGGGGGAAGCGATTGATGTCAAAACCGGTGCGCTCGGCGCTGGCCGTACTCATGTGACCCGTGGCCTCCTGGTTGGACAACACAATTTTACTCATTCACCACTTGAACACGCCGGGGGACCTGTGGGTTCGCCGAGCGTGCCTATCATGGGTCAAATATATCGGTGTCCCCGGCCGGGAGCAAGGATGAAACCATTGCCGGGCTCGCGTGTTTATGTCAGTAAACGCCCGACCGGCGATCGGGGACTATAAAGGCCGACTACTCCGGACAAACCCCTTGCCAGTCCTGAGTTTCCCGGCTATGTTTGCCTAGGCGCCCCAGTGGCGTCTGGGACTTCGAGTAAAGGAGCATTGATGGATAATCCTATCGGCATTCGCAAATATGACTATGTCGAATTCTATGTCGGCTCGGCCCGAATGACCGCCTGGTGGTTCGCCAAAGCGCTTGGTCTACAGTTCACCGGGTACTGCGGCCCGGAAACCGGCGTGCGCGACCGGGTGTCGTTTTACATGACCAAGAACGACCTCAAATTTGTCATCACCTCCGGCCTTCAACCGTCATCGTACGATATCTGTAGCTTTGTCAACAAGCACGGTGACGGCGTCAAGCGGTGGGCGGTGGAAGTCGACGATGTCCCGGCGGCCTTCCACTATGCCGGAAAGCACGGCGCGGTGATGGTCAGTCGGCCGGAAAAATTCGAGAATCACCACGGGTATGTCGAGGAAGCGGCGATCCGCATCTACGACGATTCCGAACTGGTGTTTGTCAATCGCGACCATTATAAACACATCTTCCGCCCCTTCTTCTGCGAGCCGTTGCAAAAGTACCAGATCGAAGCGCACGACACCGGTCTCATGTGGGTCGATCATATCGTTGGCAATGTCCGCGAAAACGAAATGAACCTCTGGGCGGAGTATTTCAACCAGACGATGGGCTTCGAGACGTTTGTCGATTTCAAGGCCGGCGACATCGGCACGAAATACTCGGCCTTGCTCTCCAAAGTGGTCCGGAGCAAGAACAGCGTCATCCGCAATCCGATCAACGAGCCGTTTCAGGGACTGAAGAAATCACAGATCGAGGAATATATCGAGCAGTACCACGGTTCGGGCATCCAGCATATCGCCATCGCCACCGAAGACATCGTCGCTACGATAAGCGCTCTTCGCCAGAACGGTATGGAGTTTTTGTCCGTGCCGGACACCTACTACGACCGGATGCGTAGCCGCCCCGATATCCGAATGACCGAGAATGTCGATGACCTCCAGCGGCTGGGGATATTGTACGACAACGAGGCCGACGGGTACCTGCTCCAGCTTTTCACCAAGCCGATCGGCGACCGCCCCACCTTCTTCTTTGAAATCATCCAGCGGCGCGGCAACAGCCAGGGATTCGGCAAAGGGAATTTCCAGGCGCTGTTTGAATCGATTGAATTGGATCAGAAACTTCGTGGCAATCTCGATCGCGACCCCAGCGTCGTGATGCCCCCCTGCTGATGACGGCGACGACGGTTCTCCACGGAAAGGAAATATATGCCATTTTATCATAAAGTCGGCGACATTCCCCGGGTCAAGCACACCACGTTCTTTAAGAAGGACGGCAAATCACTCTACCGTGAAGAGCTTTTCTCCAGCAAGGGGTTCTCGGGCGTCTACTCGAACAAGTACTACACCCACATGCCGACCAGTGTCAAATCGGTGCGCGAGATCAAGCCGTTCAACAGCGATGACTGGCCGGACGCGCCGGTCCTCTATTTCCATTTCTTCACCGACAAGAAAGTCACGCCCGGTGATTTCATTTCGTCGCGCAATGTTTTTCTGAAAAACGGTCAGTGCCGGATTTCCACCGCCCACCCCACTACAAATACCGACCGGTTCTTCCGCAACGCCTATCACAGCGAGCTGGTGTTTGTGCATCGCGGGAGAGGGAAATTCGTCAGCGAATTCGGCGCCATTCCCTTCGAGCCGGGCGATCAAATTATCGTTCCGCGGGCGGTGACCCACCAGTTCAAATTCGACGGCTGGGCCGACAACAAGCTGGTGATCATTGAGGCCACCACGGCCTTCGAGATTCCGCGCCAGTACCGCAACGACTATGGTCAGATGATGGAAGACGCTCCGTATTGCGAGCGCGATTTCAAAGTCCCCGGCTTTATGCCTCCTATAGATCTGGCCGGCGAGTTCACGGTAGTGCTCAAGGCGGGCGACCGGTACTTTGAGCATGTTTTGCCGTATCACCCGTTCAATGTCGTCGGCTGGGATGGGTATCTGTATCCGTTCGCCTTCAATATCAAGAGTTATCATCCGAAAGTCGGGCGGATTCACCTTCCCCCGCCGGTGCATCTGGCGTTTCGGACCGGCCATTTTATCGTCTGCAACTTTGTCCCGCGCCTCTTCGATTTTTACCCCTCGGCCATTCCCGCCCCCTATTTTCATTCCAACATCGATAGCGACGAAGTGCTGTACTATATCGATGGCGACTTTATGTCCCGCAAGGGAGTGGTTTCAGGATCGATCACACTTCATCCGGGGGGGATGCCCCACGGTCCTCAGCCGGGGAAATATGAGGGCTCGGTCGGCGCCAAAGAGACCAAGGAATATGCTTTGATGATCGACACCTTCGAACCGCTGAGACCTACTATACACGTCAAAGAAACGCTCGACGCCGAGTATGCCCGCTCCTGGCTGGGTGGAGACTGACGGGGCCATCCCCCCGTACCAGGGCTAAGTGTTGGTCTTACACAATTGGGCACCGTGTGTCGCAAAGAGATAATCCCCTTGTCTCTCCCCTCTCAACATGCTATCTTCGGCCAGCCAAAAAACATGATAAAGATACCGAGACATATCGAGCTACTCCGGCCGTATATCGCCGGGAAAATGATCGAGGAATTCGCCCGCGAGCGGAATCTGACCCGCATTGTCAAGCTGGCGTCCAACGAGAACCCGCTCGGCCCCTCGCCCAAGGCGATCGAGGCGGCCCGGAAATCTCTCGACAAATCGTTTCGGTATGTCGATCCGGGAGCGTACGATCTGGTGCGGGGAATCGCCGCCCGGCTCGGCAAACGCCCGGAGCAGATCGTTTGCGGCGCGGGTACCGATGCTCTGCTGTCGTATATCGTCAAGGCCTTTACCGAAGAAGGGGATGAGGTCCTGACCGCCGATGGAACGTTTATCGGTATCTATGTCAGCGTCCGCAAACACAACCGCACGCTGACACTGGTTCCGCTGAAAGATTATGCGTTCGATTTAGATGCGATCGCGGCCCGGATCACTCCCCGGACAAAGATCATCTATCTGGCCAATCCGAACAACCCAACCGGCACCATGTTCACCAGTCGGCAGTTCGAATCGTTCATGCTCAAAGTTCCGCCGACCGTGCTAGTGGTGCTGGATGAGGCGTACTTTTCGTATGCCCAAGCTCTTCCGCACTACCCCGATGGCCTCAGCTATGACTTCGACAACCTGATCGTCACCCGCACTTTCTCCAAGGACTATGGTCTCGCCGGACTGCGGGTCGGGTATGCGATCGGCCCCGAATACCTGATCAAAGAGATTTATAAGGTTCGCCCGGCCTTTGAGCCGAGTCTCCCCGCTCAAGTGGCGGCAACCGCGGCGCTCGATGACGAACAGTTTTTGGATATGACCGTCGACCTGAATCGTCGCATGCTCGAAAAAATGCGCAAGCGCTTCGAAGCGCTCGGTATCGCCCAGGTCCCCACCGCGGCCAATTTTATTCTCCTGCTCTTCCCCGACCCCCTGCTCGCGGAAGAATTCACCGCCGGGTGCCTCGATCGCGGGCTGATAATCCGTCATGTTGCCGGATTCGGAATCCCGCAGGGGGTACGGATTAATTCAGGGACGGTAGAGGAAACCGAATTCGCGCTGGACGTCATTGACAAAGTTTATGCAAACATGATGGCGGCTCACAGCGCCGCGCCATCGGTCGCCAAGTCATAAGAAGATATGAAGCTGGTATCGTTCCTCTCCGCCCGAGGTGAAGAGCGGGTGGGGCTGTATGTCGACGGCGCCACGTTTGATCTGGCCGACACCGGCGTGGGACTTGGTCTTAAGATTCCATCGACTATGGCCGCTCTGCTCAATGCCGGAGCTTCGGCGTTCGAGGCCGCGCGACAAGTTGAATCGGCCTGCCATAAGCGCAAAATTTCTGCCACTACGACCGGAACAAAACCACTCGCGCCGGTGCCGCATCCCACTTCCTGCCGCGATGGTTACGCCTTTCGACAGCATGTCGCCACCGCGCGCCGCAATCGCGGCGCGGAAATGATCGCGGAATTCGATCAGTTTCCGGTGTTCTATTTCACCAATCATCAGTCGATTATGGGCGAAGGAGACATTGTCGTCGAGAGCGATCATTTACAGAAATTGGATTTCGAACTGGAAGCGGCCATCGTGATCGGCAAACCGGGCAAAAACATTCAATCGGGCGAGGCCGACAGCCACATCGCCGGATTCATGGTGATGAATGACCTCTCCGCCCGCGTTTTGCAGATGGAAGAAATGCTCTTGAGTCTTGGCCCGGCCAAAGGGAAAGATTTTGCCACCGTGGTTGGCCCCTGGCTGGTCACCCCCGACGAACTGGAATCGTATCGCATAGGTACGCCCTTTGGCAGTTCGTACGATCTTCGCATGGCCGCCTTTCATAACGGCAAGCAGATTTCCGAAGGAACCCTGAAAGACATGAACTGGACTTTCGCCGAATTGATCGAACGGGCCAGCTATGGAGTGCAATTGAATCCCGGCGATATCATCGGTTCCGGAACGGTCGGCACGGGGTGCTATCTGGAACTCAACGGCACTAAAGCGCTTGAAGCCAAAGCCCGTGGCGAATCGTTCACGCCGGTCTGGTTGGAGGCGGGAGATACCATTGAACTTGAAATCACCGCGCTGGGTCGACTCAAAAACCGGATCGTCCGAGCGCCCCATGAGTATTCAATTCTGGCGAAAAAGAAGAACGTCAAGAGGTGACGATCATGCGTCACGTGGTCCCCGGCGAAGTTTCAGTCAATGAAGTCCAGGCGCTGTTGCTGGGCGGGGTCGGCCCTCGACCGATCGCGCTGGTCTCGACCGTATCTCCCGAGGGCGTCCGAAACCTCTCCCCCTTTTCGTTCTTCAACGCTTTTGGCGCCAATCCACCGACCGTGGCCTTCTCGCCCTCGCGACGGATCCGCGATGCTTCCACCAAAGACACCTATCGCAATTTGATCGCAACCAAAGAGTGCGTGATTCAGGCGGTCACCTGGCCGATAGTTCAACAGGTCAGTTTGGCTTCAACCGAATACCCGGACAACGTCGATGAGTTCGTCAAAGCCGGTCTGACTCCTATACCTTCCGATCTGGTCAGACCACCGCGCGTGGCTGAGTCGCCCTTCCAGATGGAATGTCGTCTCACCCAGTTAATTCCGCTCGGTGACGCAAAAGGATCGGGAAACCTCGCGATCTGTGAAGTATTGAAGTTTCATGTGGCCGAGGACCTATTTGCCGACGGCATCATTCATCCCGACCGGATTGATCTGGTGGCGCGTATGGGGGGCGACTTCTATTGTCGCGCCAGCGGCGAGGCCGTTTTCAATGTGAAAAGACCGGTGCAGACGCGCGGAATCGGCGTCGACGGCATACCTGCGTTCATCAGGAATTCCGATATCCTGACCGGCAATAATCTCGGCCAGCTCGGCAATAGCGAGACCATTTCATCGCCCAACGATATCGCCGTATTTCAGGCCTCGATCGTGCCGCTCGATGGCGGTGAACCGGCCTTCTATCGCTATGAACTCCGCCACGAGTACGACAGGATGCTTGGCATTGCCCTTCGTGTGGCGCAAAACGACCGACTGAGGGCGTCGCATCTCGCCATGCTGGCCGCCAAGTGCGCGCTTGATCGCAACGATGTTTCCTTCGGATGGAAAGCGGCGCTGATTGCCGAACAGTTTGCCCGATAAGTATGCCGCCCCGCCGAAAACCAACTCCCCCGTCGCGAACCCGCAAGCGTCCGCTGTGGATACCATCGGACGAGCGAATCGCCCACGCCAACCTGACCAAATTCATCGATCTGGCCCGGCGCCTCACCGGAAAGGAATTCAAGAACTACGACGAACTGTACGAGTGGTCGATCACCGACATCGCCGCATTTTGGGAGGTAATCTGGAAAATATCCGGTACGATTCACTCGGAGCCGTACGAGACTGTTTTGACCAATCCGGTTATGCCCGGCGCAATCTGGTTCGACGGCGCCAAACTCAATTTCGCGCGCAATCTTCTTCGCTTTCGCGACGATGGGCTGGCGATTGTCGCATGGGGCGAAGACCGTCTCCCCATGCGCATGACTTACGCCCAGCTTTACCGTCAGGTAGCCGCCTGCGCCGATGGCCTGAAAAAACTGGGCGTGACGGTCGGCGATCGCGTGGCCGGTTTCCTGCCTAACACGCCCGAAGCGGTCATCGCCATGCTGGCCACCACCAGTCTCGGCGCGCTCTGGTCTTCGTGCTCGCCCGATTTCGGCGTATACGGGGTAATCCACCGGTTCGGCCAGATTGAACCGAAAGTTCTCATTTCCGCCGATGGCTACCGGTATGGCGGCAAAGTGTTCGACTGCGTTGATCGGGTCCGCGAGATGATCATTCGAATTCCCTCGATAGAACGGGTCGTGATCATTCCACATGTTGCCGACGGACGCGAGGCCTTTGTTCCCAAATCGATGGCCTGGTCGGCCCTGCTCGAATCCGAGCCGACAGAAATTGAATTTGTCGACCTGCCGTTCAATCACCCGGTGTATATCATGTACTCATCGGGAACTACCGGCGCGCCCAAGTGCATAGTGCACGGCGCCGGCGGCACGCTCTTGCAGCATTACAAGGAACTTGTTCTGCATACCGATCTCTGCCGCGAGGACGTGATCTGCTACTATACGACGTGCGGCTGGATGATGTGGAACTGGTTGGTCAGTTCACTCCAAGTAGGAGCAACCGTCTTTCTATACGATGGTTCACCAAGCTATCCGAATATCGAAGCGCTCTGGCGGGCGATCGATAGTGAACGGATAAGCATTTTCGGTACCAGTCCGAAGTTTCTGAGCGCCTGTCAGCAGGCCGGACTCAAGCCCAAACAGCAGTTTGACCTGGGCACTCTTCGCACGATCCTCTCCACCGGTTCGCCGCTCTCCGCCGAGAATTTCTCGTGGGTGTATGAAAACGTGAAAGCCGATCTGCAACTCTCTTCCATTTCCGGCGGCACCGATATCATCTCCTGTTTCATGCTCGGCAATCCGCTCCTGCCGGTCAGGTCAGAGGAAATTCAGTGTCGCGGTCTGGGGATGAAAGTGGAAACCTATGATCCGGCCGGTCGGTCGATCGTGAACGAGGTCGGCGAGCTGGTTTGCACGGCCCCGTTTCCATCGATGCCCGTGGGGTTCTGGAATGATCCGGACAACGCCAAATATCGCGCCGCCTACTTTGAAGACTTTCCCGGAGTCTGGAAACATGGTGACTATATCAGGATCACCGATCAGGGCGGGGTGGTGGTCTACGGGCGGTCCGATGCCACGCTTAATCCGGGCGGAGTGCGGATAGGCACCGCGGAGATTTACAGCCCGGTCGAAGCGATGGATGACATCGCCGACAGCTTGGTGATTGGTCAGCAGTGGAACAACGATATTCGCGTAGTTTTGTTCGTCGTGCT
>JBGOTX010000046.1:0-8979 GCA_041476705.1 Candidatus Zixiibacteriota bacterium | reverse complement strand
TCGGCGATACCGGACATGCCGGCTCCGCCTATCCCGACGAAGAACAGTCGCTTGAATTTTCCAAACATATTATTCCTGCTCACAAATCGAGTGATCGGTTGCGGCCCCTGGACGGGGACGTTAGGCGTTGCCATACTGCTCCTGGGTGTGACGAGGCGTGGTTTCAGATGATAGATTCAATCGTGCAATCATGTCCCGGGCGATCAAATCGACCGCCGCCGTCTTGTTGGCGGTCCTGGTGCGAATATCCTGATGCATCCGCTCAGCGCGGCCATCGGATAATATCGATACGGCGCACGCCAGCAGATCGGTTGCTGGCAAGTCGGTTTCTTCCACCACCTCGGCGTACCCCTGCGCGGCATACGACCGGGCGTTCTTGCGCTGGTGATCGCCTGCCGCGTGCGGATACGGGACCAGAATCGCTGGGACTGCGCACATTTCAAGCTCGGCCAGCGTGAGCGCTCCCGCGCGGGCTATGGCCAGATCGGCCGCGGCGTACGCCAGATTCATCCGATGCTCAAAGGGGAAGAGGGCGTGGGACGCGGCCATGTCACCCGCGCGCGCGTTTACTTCCGTGTAATCCCTCTTCCCCGTTAACCACAGGAGCTGGACATTCGACGGTAACCGATTGGCAAGCAGACCGGCCAGGACCGCTGAATTGATAGCGTGCGCGCCCTGACTGCCGCCGAAGACGAGGATCGTTTTCTTATTCGGATCGAGCTTGAATGCCCGAAGCGCTTCCGTGCGATTCGCTCCGGCCAGCGTTGTACGCACCGGATTGCCGGTAAGAATGCAATTGGCTGAAGGCGTCAGATAATTCCGAGCATCATCGAATCCGAGGTAGACTGCCTGTGCCTTTCCGGCCAACCGGCGGGTGGCAATCCCCGGAAACGAGTTCTGCTCCTGAATCACGGTGGGAATGCCCTTCATCGTCGCCGCCTGTAGTACCGGCCATGACACATACCCGCCCGTTCCGATGACCAGATGGGGCGCGAAGCGGTTCATCAGGAAATACGAACGAATCAGCGCGAGCGCGACCACAAACGGCACCAGAAGATTCTTGAGCGTAAAGGCGCGCACCAGTCCCTGCATATTTATCAGATGGAGCGGATACCCCAGTTGATCCTTGATCCGATACTCGATCCCTTTCTTCGTGCCGACAAACAATATCTCCACCGTCCGCCGGCCACTCAGGAGTTGAGTCATACGATCGGCTATGGCGATGGCCGGATACAAATGCCCGCCGGTGCCGCCGCCCGCGAATATTAATCTGATCGGCTTAGCGGGCCGGTTCACGCTGTATCCTCCGTGACAGATTCAGCAGAACCGCAACGGCGCAACTGGACATCAGCAATGATGAGCCGCCGTACGACAAAAACGGCAGGGGCCGACCCGTCACCGGCAGAATGGCAGTCACCACTCCAATATTGATGGCGATATTCACGAACAGACCGAGCGTCATACCTCCGGCCAACAAGAAGCCGAACCGGTCCGGCTGGCGGGCCGCAATCCAACAGCCGCGCCAGAGAATGATGAAAAGCGCGATGAGAATGAGGAACAAACCTATAAAGCCGAGTTCTTCGCCGGTGGCCGCAAAAATGAAATCGGTGTGCGGATACGGCAGGAAAAACAATTTCTGCTGGCCTTCGCCCAAACCGGTCCCCCACAAACCGCCCGATCCCAGCGTCAGGGCCGCCTGCTTCACCTGATAACTTCCCTGGAGCGGATCCATCATCGCGGCGATATGATCCATGATCCGCTGGCGCTTGTATCCAAGAACAAACACCACGAATGATCCGATGGCCGCCGGAGGAATCGTAGCGATCAACAGATGTTTCCATCGGACCCCCGCCAGAAACAGCAGGCCGATCGCGGTCAAACTGATGACGATGGTCATTCCGAGATCCGGCTGGGCGAGAATCAGGATCAGGCCGAGACCGATGATCGGTGCGTACGGCAGGAGCAATTGCCGAAGATCACCGATATTCCGGCGCGGATTCGACAGTGACAGCGCCATAAACATGATCATGAAGAATTTGAACATCTCCGACGGTTGCATCGTGAGCGGCCCGAGCATGAGCCAGCGATGCGAGCCGTTGCGCGCGGGCATCACAAAGACCAGGGCTAACAGCGCGTACAGAACGATCAGCATCGGCAGGGAGTAAATGGCCAGACGTTGCAGGTTGAGGCGAATAATCACGACCATCGCCACCAGCGAAATCACCGCCCAGATCACTTGCTGGCGGAGAAAGTACCACTGCGAGCCAAAGCGTGATTCGGCGATAACCGAGGAGGTCGAGTAGACCATGATAATTCCCGCGAGCACCGTGAGGAGGTACACGATCAACAGCGTTTCGTCGATATGCGCCTTATCCCGAAACCGTCTCATTTTTCTTCTTCTTTCCATTCTTAAGCGACGCCACGGCCGCTTTGAAGACGCGCCCCCGGTGCTCGAAATTGTCGAACATGTCGAACGAAGCGCATCCGGGCGAGAGCAAAACCGTGTCCCCCGGCGAGGCCAGCGCAAAGCCGCGCTCGACCGCTTCCTCGAGCGATCCGGCAAACTCGGTCGGAAACACTCTGCCCAGGGCGGCGAAAATTTTGTCGCGGGCTTCGCCGATCACGATGATCCCTTTCACCTTTCCCTTGCCGATGGCGGCAATCGGATCGTAACTGCCGCCCTTGTCGCGGCCGCCCAGAATCAGGTAGATGGCAGGGTCGATTGACCTGAGCGCTTGCACCACCGAGTCGACATTGGTCGCTTTGGAATCGTTGATGAAATTCACTCCCGCCACAGTGCCGCACCGGTCCAGCCGATGTTCCACACCCGGAAAGGCGCGAAGCACTTTCGCCACCACGCCGGGATCGATGCCGAGAAGCGAGGCCATCAACGCCGCCGCCGCCGCATTCTGCAAATTGTGTGGTCCGGGGATCAAAATCTCGCGGGTCGGAATGACTTCCCGGTCTTTCCCCTGATGCCGCATCCAGAGCGACGATCCGGCCACCCAGGTAGCGACCTCGCTACTACGCTCACGCGCCGAAAACCACAGCGCTGAAGCTTGGGTGTCAGGCGGCGCGGTGACCGATTCCCTGTCATCACGATTCATCACCAGATACTCGGTCGACGATTGATTCTCGCTGATCCGATACTTGGCCCGGCGATACGCCTCAAGCGTGCCGTGGCGGTCAAGATGATCGGGGGTGATGTTCAAGATCGCGCCGATAAACGGCCGGAAATCGCTGATGGTTTCCAACTGAAAACTCGAAGCTTCAAGCACCACCACCCCATTCGATGGAATGCGGTCGACGACATCGGCGAACGCGACCCCGATATTGCCGCAGACATAGGTATCGAATCCGGCCGCCGCCACGATCTCACCCATGAGCGTGGTGGTCGTGGTCTTTCCGTTGGAGCCGGTGATGGCGACTATTTTGCCTTTGCATAACCACGAGGCAAATTCTATTTCGGAGAAAATCGGAATCCCCTGCTTGCGGGCGCACGCGAGCATTTCGATTTCCAGCGAAACGCCGGGCGAAAGCACCAGGTAGTCGCAGGTCAGCAGTCGTTCGGTGTGACGATCGGTTTCGTATGGAATGTCAAGCCGGCGCAATTCTTCGACCTGGGTCGCCAGCTTTTTGGCCGCCGCCGCATCGGACACAAACGGCGCTCCGCCGCATCGTTTGGCCAGCCGGGCCACGGCCATGCCGGAACGGGCCATGCCGACCACACCGATTTTGCGATCTCTGATTTTGTCCTGTGCCGTCATCGTATTTTCAGGGTCGCCAGAGTTAACAGGGCGCACAATGCGCCGATAATCCAGAACCGAACCACGACTTTGGATTCGGCCCAGCCGAGCAATTCGAAATGATGATGGATCGGCGCCATCTTGAAAATTCGTTTGCCACCTCGATACCGATAGGAGAGCACCTGCAGGATCACCGACAGCGCTTCGACCACGAAGACCGCGCCGACAATCACCAGAAGGAGTTCTTTCTTGAGTAGAATCGCCACCGCTCCGAGCGCACCGCCCAGAGCCAGCGAACCGGTGTCACCCATGAACACCTGCGCCGGATGCGAATTGAACCAGAGGAAACCAAGCGCCGAACCAACGACCGCGCCGCAGAAAATGGTCAATTCTCCGGTGCCGGGAAGGTATTCAATCTGAAGGTAATTCGAATAATCCAGACGTCCCGAGACATACACGATCCCGCCGAACGCGACAAAGGCCAGCCCGCACAGCCCGATGGCGAGGCCATCAAGGCCGTCGGTGAGATTGACCGCATTCGACGACGCGGTGATAACAATGATTATCCACGGGATATACAAAATGCCCAGATTGAGCACGTAGTTTTTCAGAAACGGAATGGCGGTCGTATTGTCGTACTGATTTCCGGGCGCCATGTAGGTAATGAGAAGGGCAAACAACAGGCCGATCAAGATCTGCCCGATCGCCTTCTTGCGCGCCACCATGCCTTTCTTCTGGTGCTTGATCGCTTTTAGGTAATCGTCCATGTATCCGATAAGTCCGAGCCAGAGCGTGACCAGCAGAACCGCCAGAACATAGAAGTTGGTCAGGTTGGCCCACAAGAGAGTTGGGACGATGATCCCGGCCAGAATAATCAGGCCGCCCATGGTCGGGGTGCCGGCTTTCTTCAGGTGCGACTGCGGCCCGTCGGCCCGAATGGTCTCGGCGACCTGATATTTCTTGAGCAGGCCGATGAAGAACGGCCCAAGGATCAGCGAGATAATAATCGCGGTGATAGTCGCGCCGGCGGTGCGGAAAGTAATGTACCGGAAGATATTGAATCCGGAAATGTAATGGGATAGCGGATAGAGAAGATGGTACAGCATCAGCCCACCTCCTCTGTCACCTGCCACGGCTCGACCACGGTTTCAAGACCAATCCCGCGCGAGCCCTTCACGTACACCAGATCACCGACCTGAAACAAGGCGGCGGTTTCGCGCGCGCACGAGCGGGAATCGGGATAGTGAAACGTGTTTGACGCCGATCGCCCGGCCAAGAGCGCGGCATTGTATGATTCACGCGACAGAGGTCCGACAAACACCACCAGTTCGATTCCGCCCTGGGCCGCTTCCTGGCCCATTTCGCGGTGATACCGGGGGGCTTCTGTCCCCAACTCCAGCATATCGCCGAGAATGACAATTCGCCGCCCCGACGCTCTGTGGGCGCGAAATGACCGAAGCCCCGAAGAGACCGAGGCCGGATTCGCGTTGTAGCAGTCGACGATGAATGTCACGCCGTGACTGTTCAGCAGTTGGCCGCGCATGGGTGCGGTTTTGAACACAAGCTTCGAAGTATCAATGCCCGAAAAAGTCAATCCAAGCGTGCGAAATATGGCGTATCCGGCGAGCAGATTGTACACCTGGTGTTCGCCGAACAGGGCCATGCGGAAACGATGCCCCTCAATCACGGCGGTTGTTGTGCCATCGACTTCATGGCTGACCGATTCGGCTCGATAGTTCGAGGGGTTCTTGACGCCGAAGGTGACACAGTCGCGCCCGACTCGTTTGACTTCGCGCAGAAGCGTTTCGTCATCGGCATTGACCACCAGCTGGGTGTCGGGCCCCGATGATGTGACCAGCGACATCTTCTCGCGCGCGACACCTTCGACCGATCCCAGAAACTCCAGATGAGTCGCGCCGACATTGGTAATCGCCACCAGGTGCGGCCTGACAATTTCGGCCAGCCGTGCCATTTCACCCGGAATCGACACGCCCATTTCGAGCACGGCAATCTTCGTTTCTTGCGGCATGGCAAAGAGAGCCAGCGGCGCACCGTACAGGTTGTTCAGGTTTCCGGGGGAACGATAGGTCTGCGGTTCAACCGCATTGATAAGCGTGTAGGCGATTTCCTTGGTCGTCGTCTTTCCGTTTGATCCGGTGATACCGATCCGTTTGGCGGATACGGACTCGCGATATTTCGCCGCCAGCCGCATCATGGCGACGTGACTGCTCTCCACCAGTACGACGGGCGCGTTGTCCGACAGATCAGGCAATCGGGATGACGAGCGTTCGGCAATCACCCCCGCCGCGCCGCGCTCCAGCGCCTGCGCCATGTACGCATGGCCGTCAACCCGCTGTCCCACCAGCGCAACAAACAGTTGGCCGGAGCCGATCGTGCGCGAGTCGATCGATACGCCTTCAAAGCGACGCCGACCCTGATCGCCCCGGCGGAGCGTTCCACCGATGATTTCTGCCAGTTCGCTTAATTCCATAGTGATCACGACCGGGCCGCCATTTGTTCTTTGTATCCCATTTCGGCCAGCGCCGTTCGCGCTATGCCGGCATCTTCAAACGGATATTTCACGCCCTTGATTTCCTGATACGGTTCCGCGCCTTTGCCCGCCAGCAAGACCATATCGCCGGTCCGGGCCTGCCGCAGAACAGCGCAGATTGCTTCGGCGCGGTCGGGGATGATCTTATATTGATTGCCGGAAAGTCCCGGCTTGATTTCCTCAATGATTGCCTGCGGATCCTCGGATCGGGGGTTGTCCGAGGTCACGATCACCTGATCCGCCTTGGCGACTGCCGCCCGGCCCATCAGCGGACGTTTGCCGCGATCGCGATCACCGCCACATCCGAACAGCAGATGCAGTTTCCCGTGACTCAGTTCGCGCACGGTGTCGCACAGCCGCTCAATGGCGTCGGGTGTGTGCGCGTAGTCGACATAGACCGCGAACGGCTGGCCGCAGTTAATCGTATTGAGCCGACCGGGAATCGGCGTGGCCGATTCAAGTCCCCGCACGATAGTGTCAAGGTCCACACCGCAGGCCAGCCCCCCCGCCGCGGCGCCAATCGCATTGATCAGGTTGAAGCGGCCGGGGAGTTGAAGCGTGACGGTCTGCGTGCCCATCGGCGTCACCAGATCGAACATGGTGACCTCCGGTTTGAGATCGTAATTGCCGCAGTAGACATCGGCCTTCCGGTCGGATACCGAGTAAGTAAGGAACGGCGTGCGCAGGCCGCCGAATAACCGATGGAACTCCGGCACGTCGAGATTGATCACCGCGTAACTGAGCGGACCATCGAGACGCCGCGCCAACAGCGCTTTGGCCTGAAAATAGTTCTCCATCGTCCCGTGAAAATCCAGATGATCGCGCGTGAAATTGGTGTACACGGCGACCCGGAAATTGATATGGTCAACGCGGTGAAGAATCAGCGCGTGAGAGGACACTTCTATGACCGCGCTGACGCAGAAGTTCCGTTTCATCAGGTACAACAGACGTTGCATGTCGAGCGATTCGGGGGTGGTTCGTTCGGCATCGAACTTGTCCGTGCCGGTGTCGTAAACCAGCGAGGTCACCAGTCCGGCGTGCCTGCGATTGGCGTCGAGGATTTTCTTGATAAGAAAGCAGGTGGTCGTTTTTCCGTTGGTTCCGGTAACGCCGACCGCCCGTAATTGTTGTCCGGGGTATCCGTAGAATCGGGCGGACACTTCGGCCATGGCGCTTCGGATATCAGGCACCTGCACATGATTCGGCGCCGAGGCGCAGGCGGAACGTTCGCCCATCACCGCCACCGCGCCGTTGGCCCTGGCCTGATCGGCATAGTCGTACCCGTCGACCTGATACCCTTTCACCGCGAAAAACAGCCCGTGCGCGCGAATCAGGCGCGAATCGTATTCGATTTGCGTGATTTCGACACCCCCGTCTCCGCTCACCACGGCGCCGTCGATCCCCGCGATCAATTCAGCCAAAGTCACCTTAGCCCTCCTTACGCCGGTCGGCACATTCCAGCCGACATTCCACTCCGCGCTGTAACGACACGCCGGGTGTGATGGACTGACTCACCACCGTGCCGGTTCCAAACACGGTACACTTTATACCTGCACGCAGAAGAAACGACGATGCTTTCCTGAGCGGCAGGCCAATCAGATCGGGCATGATTGCGGGACCGCTCGACGGGGTGGTCATCGCAAGAATAACCTCGGAGTGTCCGTTCAAACTCAGCCGATCGGGCGGGGGGAACTGCCAAGCTACCGTCCCCTCTGCGGCGGACGCACGTAGTTCCATTCCCCGCCGAGCGGCATTCTTTGAGGCCGAAACCAACGTCGATCCCACCAGATTCGGCACTTCAATCGCGCTGGAGGGCGCGTCATGCTGAGCCAATAACTGGCGGTTGGACGCCGCGAACATATCCGGATTGAGGACCGTGTACCGTTCCGCAATGCGACGGAAAGTCGGTCCGGAAGTCAGACCGCCATAAGTAACGGGATGACACTCCTGCAAAACCACGATGCCCGCTATCGCCGGAGCTTCGTAAGGGAAAAATCCGGCAAAGGAAGCCATGAATTTGTGTTTGAAATAGGTCCCGTGTTCCAGATCTGGTATTTCGGCCGTACCGGTTTTCCCGGCGATGGCGACAAGTTTTGAACCGACCGAATCCTTGGCCGTGCCGTTCTCGACCACGCCCCGCAGAATGGCGCGAAGCGAATCGGCGACCGACGCCTTGAACACCCGCCCCGTGACCCGCCGGTCGCTTACTTGGCGCACAAATCCGTCTTGATCCACTGACCCCATTATGAGACGCGGCTTGAGCAGTTCGCCGCCGTTGGCAATGGCGGCAAAGGCGTTGGCCATCTGCACCGGCGTGACCGCTACCGAATGGCCCATGGCAAGAGCGGCAATAGTGTACTCGGACCATCGGTTGGGTTTATGCAGGGTACCGGACACTTCACCCGGCAGGCCGGCGCCGACTCTCTTGCCGAAACCGAATCGCTTATATGTCTCAAAGAGATCGTCGCTGTTCACCCGCCAGGCCCATTTGGCCGTTCCGATATTGCTGGACAGTTCGATAATCTCGCGGAAATTCATGAGGCCGTGCTTCTTGTCGTCGTGAAGAGTATTTCTACCCATCTTCCACTGGCCGTTGCCGCAGTCAACCAGTTCGTCGTAATTGACCACACCCGCATCGAGGCAGGCGGCGGCGGTAAACGCCTTGAAGACCGAGCCCGGCTC
>JBGOTX010000045.1:0-9104 GCA_041476705.1 Candidatus Zixiibacteriota bacterium | reverse complement strand
TGCCAGTCTTGGCCGAATCTACATCGGCATCCGCATGACGTCGTTATATGCGTTGACCAGTTTGTTTCGAATCTCCAATAAGAAATCCATGCTCAGTCCGGCTTCTTCGGCCTTGGCCATGACCTGATGGAGTTCAACCGCTTCACCGTTCATCATCGCCTGCTGGGAGTTAGCCGCCGAGGCCTGCAGGTCGTTGACCGAGTTTACAAGCGACGACAACATGTCGGTGAATTTCTCGCTTGATCCCGTCGGAGTGGTCGGCGACAAAGCCGGGGTTATCCCAACCTGCTCGGCGACTCCGGGAACCAGACGGGTGATGTTACCGATTGCTTCAGACATACTCACACCTTGATATCAATGATTTGTCCCAACCCGCGTTCGGCTTCCGGCTCCGCCGCACCGCCGTTCAAACGACCGGTGTCCTTGAACCGGGCGAACAGCGCCTCCATGGCGCGACGTTCGGGTTCGGTCAGGTGTGCGCCGTAGTCGGTCGGGGTGGCCTTGACGGCCAGGGCCGATGGCTTGCTTTCCGGCTGGGGCGTCAAAACGATCTTTTCGTCCGACCCCGTCTTCACCGCCGGTCTCTGTTCCGCCTGAGAACGAGTCGTATTCGGCGGCTGATACGATTGAATAGCCAGTGGGTTGATTTTCATCGCTGTTTCCCTTCCGATCAGATATCGAGCGCGTTCTGCGTGTTCTTCTTGGCCGCGGCGATCGCCACGGTGTTGGCTTCATAGGCCCGCGTGGCCGACATCATGTCCACCATCTCGGTGATAATGTCAACATCGGGGTATTTCACGAACCCCTCGGCGTCGGCCTGGGGGTGGGTCGGATCGTATACCAGTTTGAAATTGGATGCCGGGTCCTGAATTTCTGTCGGCTCGGAGGACGACAAATCCATCTTCTTGGAAATGGCAAGCGCCAGTCCCGGACGATGCGCCGCGTTGGTCCGGACCAAATCGGTCTGCGACTGCTGCAACATCGAGTCAAATGTCTGCGAGGCGACCTTTTCCTCTTTTACCACCACCCGCTTGCGGTGATAGGGCTGGCCGTCGGCTCCCTGAGTGGTTTCCACATTGGCCATATTTTGCGCCACTACGTCCATCTTCATCCGCTGAGTGGTCAACCCGCGGGAGGAGATTTCAATTGCGTTCAAAATACCTGACACGTCCGGCCTCACTTACTCATGATTACGGTTTTCAGACCTTCAAATTTGCGCTGAAGCAATTTGGCGCCGATCGTATAGAGCAATTCATTCTGCGCCAGCGTGGACATCTCCTTGTCGATATTCACCGAATTCATCTGTCCGTCCGGTACCGACTCCTGGCTGACTTTGGGCGGCCGTTTCTGATGCGTACCCAGAGGAATGTGGCCGGGATCGGTGACAACTCCCTCAAGATGATTGGTCTTGCCGGTCACCTTGAGAAACTCCTGCTGGAAATCGATGTCCTTCGACCGATAGCCGGGCGTGGAAACGTTGGCCACATTGCTGGAGACCAGTTTGTGACGATAGGAGGCCAGGTCCAGATACTTCCGGAAAGCCGGCACACCCATCTTGTTGAAGATGAATTCCGTAAGTTTGTTATCAACAGCCATACGTTTGCTTACACTTTCTCGTGCCAGGGTTAGGCAACAGGTGTGCCAAACTCCGGACCAGACCGTGCTTGCCGTTGTGTGACCGGCAGTTAGACGAAATTCAGCTCAAAGCCCCGGCTGGGGATTGACGACGCTTTCGGAAGGTTTTTCCGCGGTCGCCGGAAAGGATTGCTGATTTCCCGATGAATCGTAGAGTTGCGAAGACGGCTCCATGGCAGTCATATCCATAGTCAAGACGACGATATCCACGCGACGGTTCATGGCCCGATTTTCGATCGAATTGTTCGGTCGCACCGGCCGATATTCGCCGTATCCGAGGGCCGAGATTCGCTCCGGCTCAATCTGGTGATGATTCGTGTAGTACCGGACAACTTCGGTGGCGCGGGCCGACGATAACTCCCAGTTCGATGGGTACACCGCCGTGTTGATGGGACGGTCATCGGTGTGTCCCTCAATTCGGATATGATTGGGCATCGAGATGATTTTGCCGGCAACAACGTCGAGCACCTCGATCGCTCCCGGCTCAAGTTTCGCCGATCCCTGCTTGAACAAGGCCGATTCCATTATATGAATGACCAGGCCCCGCTCGGTCAGTTCGCTCTTGATTTCGCCCTGACGGTGAATCTCCTTGAACCGCTCTTCAATCTGCTGTTGGATTATATTCAGATCCCCCAGCTTGAGCACCCCGTGGCCGGTCATCATACTTTCCGGCATGGTCTTGGTCACGGTCTTGCCACCTTTGAGCACGCCGTTGAGGGCCTCGACCACCTGGCCGAACCGCTTCTTGTCAATCTGCGACATGGAATACATCACGACGAAAAACGCCAGCAAAAGCGTGATCAGATCGGAATAGGTCAACAGCCAGCGCTCAAGATTTTCGTGATTGTCGATAGGTCGGCGCTTGCGGGCCATGTTTAGACCTCATTGCCGCGGTGCTGAGGCGCCACGAAAGCCAGCAGTCGGGTGCGAATGTTGCGTGGATTTTCTCCGGACTGAATCGCCACCACCCCCTCGGTAATCAAATCGAGGTACACCATTTCTTCGTCGTGCCGCATGCGGAGCTTGTCGGACACCGGCAGGAAGAACAGATTGGCCAGTCCGACTCCCCACAGCGTGGCAACAAAGGCCGCGGCGATGGAGCCGGCCATCTTGGAGGCATCGGTGGTGTTGCCCAGAGCGTGGACCAATCCGAGCACGGTTCCCAGAATGCCCAGGGTCGGCGCAAATCCACCCGCCTTCTGAAAGAAGATAATTCCGCGCTTGTGCCGCTCTTCGGCGTAGGCCACTTCATTGTCAAGCATTTCGCGCAGAACCGTAACCTCGGTGCCGTCGATCAGTAATTGGACGGCTTTCTTGAAGAACGGGTCGTGGATATGTTTGAGGTCGTATTCCAGGCCGAGGATTCCTTCGCGGCGGGCTTTGTCGGCCAAAATGATGATTTTTTCAATGCCATCTTTCACCGAGCGCTCGCGTCCGAGAAAAGCCAGGCGAAGATAGCTGGGAATCTGCATGACCGTACGCATGGAGGTCGTCGTGATGGTCGCGCCCAATGTGCCGCCGACTACAATGATAATTGGAGCCGTGAGAAACAGAGACTCCAGCCGGCCGCCTTCGAGTGTGAACGAATAGACAACCGCGCCAAATGCGACTATGAGACCGAATATGGTTGCGAAATCCATGTACCTGTCAAAAGGCGTCGGACCGGCCACTATGGCCGATACCCCATACTACCGCCTGTCAGGTGTTCTATCGGTCAACAGGGAATTTTCTTAACACAGAACCGCCCCCCCCGAAATGATTATTCACACACTCCGGGGTCCGGAGACACATGGCGAGAAAAACCAACTTCTAATCCTGAATCCCGTACTCGGCCAGTTTGTTGCGGATCGTGCGGGCGGTGATATCCAGTTCTTTGGCGGCCCGGGTCTTGTTGCCGCCGGCCCGTTCGAGCGCTTTAAGGATGAGTACGCGGCCGGCTTCCGCCATGGTCATCGGTTCTTTGAAAAGGGAACCGTCACCGGGGATATCGCCCAATGCCAGCTCGACCGGGAAATCGTCCTCGGTCAAATAGTCGGCCCGGGAGGTCACGACCGCCCGCTCAATCAGATTTTCAAGTTCACGTACATTTCCCGGCCACGGATATTTGAGGAACAACCGAAGGGTTCCCGGCGTGACCCCCTTAACCTGCTTGTGATTTTCCCGGTTGTACTTCTCTATAAAGTGGTCGACCAGCAATGGAATATCTTCCGAACGCTCAGCCAGCGACGGCAAATGGATCGGGATCACGTTGAGCCGGTAGAACAAGTCTTCACGAAACCGCCCCGCCGAAATATATTCCTTGAGGTTTCGATTCGATGTGGCAATGATGCGGACATCGACCTTGATCGTCTGGCTCGATCCGACCCGTTCAAACTCCCGCTCCTGAATAACCCGCAAGAGTTTTGACTGCAGGTTGAGCGGCATCTCGGAAATTTCATCGAGCAGGAGGGTACCGTTGTCGGCCAGTTCAAATCGTCCATGGTTGGTTTTCTTGGCGTCGGTGAACGCCCCCTTCTCATATCCGAAAAGTTCCGCCTCAACCAGCGTCTCCGGTATCGCGGCGCAGTTGAGTTTGACGAACGGCCCGTTCCGTCGAGCCGAGGTCATGTGAATTGCCCGCGCCACCATCTCCTTACCGGTTCCCGATGGTCCCGTGAGCATGATTGTCGACCGGGCGTCGGCGATCGATGAAATCAGGTCGAACACTTCGCGCATGATGTGCGACTTGCCTATCATGTTCTGGAATCGGGCCGAAAGGTCCCGCTTGAGTTGTTCGTTTTCGTGGCGAAGATCCAAAATCTCGGCGATACGGCCGAGGATATGTTCAACCGTCTCAGGGAGCACCGGTTTAAGCAGAAAATCGTACGCCCCCTTCTTGATCGCCTTGACCGCCGTTTCGACCGTGCCGTAGGCCGTCATCATGACCACAATGGTCTCCGGTGCGGTCTTGCGCACCTGTTCGAGGACCGTGATTCCATCCATCTCGCCCATCTTCAGGTCGGTCAGCACGATATCGGCGGGGTTGTCCTGAAACCGCGCCACCCCGTCCTCACCGGACATGGTCGTGGTGACCTCGTACCCGGCCCGCTGACAGGTCTCGGTGAGCAGTTCATTTACCAACGCATCGTCTTCAACGATCAAAACTCTATACTTCATCAACCACTCTCCCTGTTCGCCATTCCCGAACCGCTTCCGTGCGGGTTGCCGCATCTATTTTTACCGGAAGGAGCACGGTGAAGGTCGCTCCCCGGTCATGATTATTAGTCGCCAGTATTTCTCCGCCATGAGCCTTGACGATCTTCCACGCCATCGCCAGTCCCAGCCCCGTTCCGCCGTTCTTGGTCGTGTAGAACGGCGCAAATACCCGATCAATCGCAGCCGGGTCGATCCCCGAACCGCTGTCCGAAATCGTGATTTCGAGAACCGTCTCATCCAGACCAAGCAGGAGTTTACTCCCGTACAGCCGGGTGGCCTGCTGGCGGGGGAGTTTGGCGCATTGAACTGACACTGTTCCTTCACCCCCGCAGGCGTCGACCGCATTCGACAGAATATTCGTGATGACTTGCCGGAAAAGTCCGGAATCCACCACCACGATCATATCCATCGACACCCCTCGCAGAGTGGGCGTGAACTCAATCTGCATGCCCAGCACCCGCTGGGAGTTTTCCTGCTTGAACAAATCGCACACCGTGCTCAGAAACCGGTCAAACCTGACTTCCTCGCGATTCAGTTCTTCGGTTCGGGTGTAGTTGAGCAGAGTCGTCACAATGCCGTTGAGGGTCTCCACCCCCCGGATGATTTTGCCCACGAGCTTCTGGCACGGGTCGGCCGGCGCGAGGTCGCGCTGTAAGAGCACGGCGAAACCGCCGATACCGGCCAGCGGATTGCGCACCTCATGCGCGATCGAGGCGGCCATCTCGCCCAGGGCCGCCAGCGTGTTCAGCCGGGCAATCTCCTGCTCCAGCTTCTTTATCTTCGTGATGTCGTGGCAAACTTCCACCGCACCGATCGGCATACCCTCGCCGTCGCGCAGGATTTCGGTCGAAACCGACAGGTGAAGCCGAGTGCCGTCTTCGAGCGTGACCCGCTTTTCTATGGATTCGACCGTATTCCCCGTCTCACAGGCGCGGACGGCGCTGGCGTCCAGCGGCTCGCCGGCCGGAAGAATCTCGTGATACTGCTTTCCCATCGGTTCCGTGACCGGGATTCCGAAAATAACGGAGGCCGCCGGGTTGAAATGAGTGATTACGCCATGTTTGTCCACCGCAATGACCGCCGCCGACAGCGAACTCAGGATTGATTTGAGGAACTCATTGGCGACCAGGTTGCGCCCGGTCATATCGATCAGCCGGCGGTTCGAGTCAGCCAGGGTTTGATTGAGCGTCGTGAACTCGCCCTTGAGTTCGATATACTGCCGCTGGAGTGAATTGATGATGCGGTTGAACGACGCGTACGACTCCGCAAACCGCGATAGGTCTGTCTCGGTCGGCGCCGTCAAGAGGTCGATGTAGTCGTTCCCATCCGCCATACGTCTCGCCTTATCTCCCAGAAAAGGAGCGTACGGACGGACGGATTTGGTTTCAACAAAAACTTTGTCGCCGGGCGGGTTACGACTATCGAGGAAGCGGGCGGAGATGGCGCACCGGGCGGATGCGCCCCCCGATCAACGGGCTCAGCAGAGCTGGCATCAGGCCTTAGCCCCGGCCCGCTCGGCCAGTTTTTCTTCGAGCATTTTGAAGAGCTGATGAATATTGAACGGCTTGATGATATAATCCGCCGCTTTCTGGCGAAGGGCGGCCACTGCGGTATCGACCGACGGAAATCCGGTCATCAGGACCACCGGGATCTCCGGGTGCGATTGCCTAACGTGGGCCGCCAGCGACAGACCGTCCATCTCCGGCATTTTGATGTCCGATAAAATGAGGTCTACTCGTCGCGTCTTGAGAATTTCCAGCGCTTTTTCGCCGCTTTCCGCCACGGCAATTGTCCAGCCCTGGCCGCTGAAGAAATCATACAGCAGATCGCGGATAAGCAGTTCGTCGTCAACGACGAGCAGAGATGGCTGATTCATGATCATTTCCCCTTGATGTGCCTCTGCGCCCGGCGGTCTCTTGTGCCCCGTTTTCGGTTGCGAACCGTCTACCGCGCAACCGCCGTATGAAACGACGACAGCGCTTCTTCTTCGGTGGCAAAAATCTCAAAAATGTGGGACAACTGCGTGATTTCAAAAATTTCCTGCACGTAGGTGGCCAGATTCGAGAGCGTGAATCGACCCTTCTGCAGGCGCACTTCCTTCATGATCGATACCAAGGCGCCCAGACCCGAACTGTTGATAAAATCAACCTGCGCCAGATTCAAATGAATCATGGTGTTGCCCTTCTTGAGCTGTGCTTTTACCTGTTCCTTCAGCGTCGTGCCGCTGGCCAGATCAAGGCGGCCGTTCAGCGTAAGCACGGTCACTCCGCCTTTTTCTTTTACTGAAATTTCCATGTTACCCTCCGCTTATCGTCATTTTACAACATGTTTCGTTCGTGATCGCGGGACCCGGAGCGAGACTCGTAAACCGCCGCCTTCGACTTCCGCAAATTCGACTCCGGCGCAATACCGGTACATGAAGTCGACGCCCCGGCCGGATTCGGCTAGCAGGCCGGGTCGCGGACGGCGGGCTATCGAAGTCAACCCTCCAGTTCCTTGATCAGTTATATCGGCACAAACCTCCGCATCATTCACCGAAAGATGAACCGATACCGATTTGGTTCTGTCCCATTTGTTCCCATGGATCATGGCATTGGTAAAGGCCTCCGACACACAGAGAGTCAGATGATGGCCGATTTGGGCGTCGATCCTGTGCTGTGCAAGAAACGCACTGAGATCGTCGATCAGGCGCGCCTCGGACCCGGCTTCGGTCGGATATATGCGGGTAAAGTCCGCCACCATTAATGCACCCTCACCTGTAGAACTGTGAAGTCATCGTGCGACTCATCGGCGGCGCCCACCGCAAACTTATCAACCCATTCTTTGACCCGGACGCAGAACTTTCGCGGCGGCAGAGAGATTTCGGACACGAACACTTCCTGCGCCCGTTCGCGACCGAACAGATTCCCCTGCGCATCGGCCGCCTCGGTTAAACCGTCGGTGAACAAGAACAGCCGGTCCCCGCTCGCCAGCGTGCGCTGTCCCATCTTGAAACGGGTGTCCGGAAACTGACCAATTATCGGGCCGCCCTCAAAGAGCGTTTCGACCGTCTGCCGATTCTCACTCCAGAGCATCCCGGGAAGGTGACCGGCGTTGCAGTAGGCAAGCGTCTTTCGCTCCAGGTCGAATTTGCAGAAAAACAGTGTCACGAACATCTCCCGCGACTTGATGATATCGCGGGCCAGCAGGTTGTTCAGCCGGCCGGCCAATTCATTCACCTGAATGTCGGGCGTGGATTCGAGAATGCATTTGATAATTCCCGACGAGGCCGACATCACCAGCGCCGCCGGAACCCCTTTGTTCGATACATCCCCCATGACCACGAAAAACCGGCGGTCGTCGATCTTGACCACATCATAAAAATCGCCGCCCACTTCGCGCGCCGGAAAGTATACGGCGCCAATATCAACGCCGTGGACGCCTTCTATATCGCTCGGAAGAATCGTCTCCTGAATCTGCCGGGCGATCAGCATCTCCTGCTCCATCGCCTGACGCATCAGCTTATCGCGTATCAGATTTGAATTGTCAATCGCCACCGCCACAAAATTCAGAAGAACGTCAAGACTTTCCCGGTCATCTTCCAGAAAATTCCCGCCGCTTACTTTGTTCACAATCACCATCACGCCCAGACAGGCATCGGTAGTCTTGATCGGGAGGGCCACCAGCGAGTGCACGCGCGTCCCGGTTTCGCTGACAATCGCCTGGTCGGTCAGGATAAACCCCTGCCGCTCCTGATAGGCATGGGTGACCACGTCGCACTCATAGTCGTAGAGAATCGAACGCACAAATTGATCGTTGATTCCCCACGAAATCTTCGGAACCAGCGTGTCGCGATCGACCAGATACATGATACCCACTTCCCCATCGACCAGCCGAATCGCCATGTCCATCACCACCGACAGCACGGAATCGATTTCGTGTATCGATGTAATCACCGCGCCCATCGTGGCCAGATCGTGTAACTGGGCGCGTTGCACCGCCAAGCTGGCTTCGAGTTGCTCGATTTCGGATTTCAGTTCCGCCGGAAGTACCATACTCCCGTATATCGACCGAAAGTCGATTGCGGTTTACGTGGGGGTGTCTGGGAAAAGTCAGTTCCACCTATTTCTGGCGGCACTTGATGCGGATGGGAACGCCCTCGAAACCAAACTCGGCGCGTAGTTGATTTTCCAGATACGACAGATACCCCCGGTCCATAAGCTTAGGGTGGCTGGTGAAAAAGACAAAGGTCGGCGGCGCGGTTTCGGTCTGGGTGACATACTTGATCTGAATAT
>JBGOTX010000044.1:0-9137 GCA_041476705.1 Candidatus Zixiibacteriota bacterium | reverse complement strand
CGTTATGGTGGGTTGCGCCGATAAGCCGCTCCAGTCGCCACCGGTCTTAGAACCGGATTACTTCCCGATGGCAATTGGCTCTACCTGGCGATACGCGGTTGTAGACACGTGCTACTCTTTAGTGGATACGATGCTGGTGACGCTGTCGCGACTGGTGGTTGATAGCTCCAACGATACAGGAGTCGAGCGGCGGGATTCGAGTCTTCATTGGGTCCAGACTCGATATATCCAGCGCCTGCATGACACCATTCTGTTCTCGGGATCGAATTTCCAGCGGCCTATTTACATCACGGAGCGATTCATCTTTCCTTTCGACAGCGGCCGTTCCTGGTCCAAATTCGATCTGTCGGGATCGGATACTACTTGGGTGACCGGATTTGAAGATGTTACCGTACCGGCGGGTCATTTCCTTCACGCCGCTGTAGTGTACCGCAAATTTTGGAACTTGAATGTCCTGTATCTGGTGCGATACTGGTTTGTCAAAGGGGTCGGCGTTATTAAGCAATCCGAATATAGACACAACTACCCCGGCACCAACTGTTTCAATTATGAGCTACTGGAGTACCACATTCCGAAGTAGAATGCTATGTTCTGAGTTGCTGAATAACCTTGGGCAAGGGGGACGATGTGAAATCGTTCGTCATATCGAGTCTGCTGGTGGTGCTGGTGACCGCCTTGGTGGTGGGATGCGCCGACAAGCCACTCCAGTCGCCGCCGGTCTTAGAACCGGATTACTTCCCGATGGCAATTGGCTCCACTTGGCGATATGCGGCTTTTGACAGTTGCTATTCACGAGTGGACACCATGCTGGTGACACTGTCGCGGCTGGTAGTTGACAGCTCAGGCGATACAGCAGTTGAGCAGTTGGATTCGGCTCATTATTTGGGTTGGACTCATTATATCCAGCGGCGGCACGATACAATTCTGTTTTCGCGGGGAAATTTTCAGCGGCCCTTGAACATCACGGACCGATTCATTCTTCCATTCGACAGCGGCCGTTCCTGGTCCAAAGACGATCTGTCGGGTTCGGATAAAGTTTCGGTGACTGGATTTGAAGATGTCACCGTGCCGGCGGGACATTTTCCCCACGCCGCCGTAGTGTACCGCGTATTCTCCGGCTTGAATGTCTATTATCGGGTGCGATACTGGTTTGTCAAAGGGGTCGGCGTTGTTAGAAAATCCGAACGCAGGTTTGATTACCCCGGCACGGACTGTTTTACCTGGGAACTGCTGGAGTACCACATTCCGAAGTAGAGGGCGGCGCAAATGATCGACACCGTATTTAGTCGACTCTTTCGACAGAATTTGCCGGTTTATGAGAAAACTTGTTTCGTCGATTAGAAAGCCCTCACTGACACAATCGTATCGGTGTCAGACTGATATATAAGTTGTCAACAAGCGTCGTCACGTCGGAGATATCAACCCCCGGGACGCCGTCTATGTCGGCCTGAGTATCACAACACGGCGAACTCAAAGACATGTACAGGTAATCAACTAAGGCAGTGATATCTGCTATGTCCACCATGTTCGATGGATCACAATCGACATTCCCAACCTTCTGGCACGCGCAACATCCGACCGTCAGCGCTCCCCAAATAATGGGTGACATTCCTGCTCCGCGAATAGCCGGTGATTCGTAGTGCAGATCAAAATTGTCTGTTGCCGTATCGCAAAATAGCGGGTCGGCGGAGATGTTCCCGCGAATTCCCAACTGGCCCGAGGCCGCCCCGGCCCAATCACCGCCGAGATTACCAAATACATCGGTGTTTGTGATCGTGAAAAGACCTTGTCCATCCCCGTCGATAAAAGTGGTCGAGTAGCTGTCGTTGAACGCCACAATGCACTTTTCCAAAGAAACATTACTGGAGTCCGCGTAAAAGGCCCCGGCCTTGGGACCTGTGAATGACTCGGTAATATTGCCAACAAACGTGCAACTGCGGAAAAGACATTCTGAACCTCTGATTGCCGACACGCCACCGGTGCCACCCATGCGATTGGCCATATCATCATAGCCGATCGGAGCAATATTGTTCAGGAAGAGGCAGCTGTCGAATTCGCCCTGGCTATTGATCAGACAAATGGCCCCTCCATCCCCGCCATATTGCTGACCCCAATAGTATTCCTGAGCCCTATTGAGCTCAAAGCGGCACCGTCTGGCGGAAACAGTACCGTTGGATGCCGCCACCGCGCCTCCATACCGGGCCCAGTTTGCACGAAAGGTGCAGTCTTCTATAGTAACCGAAGCGTTTTCGCATGAAACGGTACCGGTCATCATAGTTGGGTAATAGTATCCTCTGGCCAGGTTTTCATTGAAAGTGCAATGAGCAATCCGCGGCTCGGATCCCCCAAAGACGCCAATAGCCGCACCGCAACCAGCACCCGAATTCCCGATGAATAAGCACTCTTGAATTTTGGGAGATGACCCTGAATCGCAACGGATCGCCCCGCCCACGGTTGCGACTTCTCCACTAATCATGATGCCGTAAAGAACGGCTGTAGAGTCTTCACCGCTGTGGAAAATGAAGCCCCGCCTACGCGGCGCAGGATAATCATACGTAATCGCTACTCGCGCATCACCGGGAGTTCCCTCTCCATAGATGACGATTCCTTTGCCGTGATAGTCTATGTTCCAGTTCCCTTCCCCTGTATACGTCCCCGGCGCAATCAGCACCGTATCCCCATTCACCGCCGCATCAATACCGGCCTGAATGGTCGGCTGATCGGCCGGGACATGAATTGTAGCTGAGCGGGACGTTAACGCAAAGAAACAAGCACACACCACCGCCACGACAGTTCGCAAAACACCTTTCATAAACACCAGCCCTCCCGGTTTTATATATTTTAATATGCGTTCCACACTCGGCGTGTCAAGGGCAAAGTCACTAAACGCACAATAAAAAGGGGCGCTCTCACGCCCCTCACGTCAACTTATGGCTGCGGACTGTTTAGTACGGATTGCCGCAGATCACCGGCCCGTCCAGATACAGATAATCGACCAACCGAGTAATGTCAGACAGGTCAACCCGATTGTCGCAGTCGCAATCGCCTGCAAAATAGGTCGGCATCGGACCCACTCCGCCCAAATACTGATAAGCAACCAGACCAACGAGATCGGCAATGTCCACCCGCCCATCCCAGGTGACATCCCCCCTGAGCTTCCAGACGCGAAGCTCGACCGGCATGACAACCGGCGAATTGGTTGCTCCGGCAGAGAATATCCGAATCGTGTCGGGATAACTCCCCAGCACGTACCCCGGAGCATCGATACTGAACCCAATCCCCGAGGGTACATTGCCGCTGTCCCCAAGCGGAGTCAACCACGGGACACTCTCCTGAAGTTTCCAGGGCATACACCCGCCGAACTTGTTATTGATTTCAAAGGCGGTGGACACGGAAGGTCCGGAGTTTTCAAAATATGCGATCTGCAGTGAAGGCCGACTGACCTTAATCTGCGGGGGCTGTTGACCGGCGATTCGGTTGTACTGGACGATGACCGGCGCGGGATTGTTGGCCGCTTTTTGAGCTTTCACCCAGATCGTGTCATAATAGGTTCCGAGGGGAATATCCGGATCTGTGGCGCTGACCAGGAACGTGGCCGGAGCAAGCGAGCTGTCTTTGTCGATGCTGAACAATTCCGATGAATACGAAAGGAAAACTCGCAACGGATCGTCGTGCCCGCTATTCTGGACCGTAAGGTTTCGAGTCGGCAGAAGATTCCCCAAACCCTGAGAACACTCATACACGTTGAATTTGATGGTGTCGGTCGACAATCCGATATACGCCGGATCGGCAACAAATCTAAGCGTAACGACCACCGGATACGGTGAGTTTATTGCCTGGTTTGAGGTAATCCAGATAGTGTCGGTAATTTGCTGCCCCTCGGTGGCGCTCGGAATCTTATAGCGGATTTCAATCTGCTGAGGGGCGGTACCGGTATTGGGATATAGCCCGAGGATGTACGGCCTGTCTTCAGACGCCGTGAAATCAAGCTGCCCCCCGCCGCCGTTGCGAATCGTGATGTAGCGCGAAAACAAAATCAGTTCGTCCATGGTCACAATGAAAAAGTAATTTTGCGAGTCGGCTACAATGACCGGCAGATTGGAACCCAATTGAAGCGTTACCGGCACTTTGACCGGATTGTTCACCGCCAGAGGGTCACTCACGATAATCGTATCTCTGAAGGTGCCGTACGAAAGACCGGTGATATCAATCGAAACAGTCACCGTACCCGAGTCGGTGCCCGATGGCGGCGACAGACCGAGCCAGATCTGACTGTGAGAAGTCGTCCAGTTGAGGGTTGATCCGAAATTGAGATTCTTGATGATCAGACTCTTCGGGAGCGGATTTGATCCGCCAACCACACCGTTGAAAAACAACTGGGTCGGCGTCACGCTGATCTGAGGAGGCGGAGGCGTCACATTGAGTCTTACATGGACCACCTGCGGCGAGTTGGTCGCGTTGTTCGATTCGACCAGTATGGAATCGAAATAAGCGCCGATCGGCAGGCCGGTGGGGTTAATACTTACCGTGATAGTGGACGGGGTACTTCCCGTCGCGGGGCTTTTCAGAATCCACCCGGCGTTTTCAACGACCGTAAAGGCCAGTGAGTTTGGTGTCGACGTGATGCCAAAAGTCTGCGAGGCCGGAACCGGACCGCCCAATATGGCCGTAAAAGTGAGCGTGTCGGGCAAGACGTGCAAAGTCGACGGCGGCACATAGTCGATGTCATGAATGATCTTCTTCCCCGTCCAATAGGGTCGATAGTTCTTTCCGGTGCCATCGACGAACTTATAGGTGGCGCCGGAGTTGAAGGCATTGGTGTCGAGAATGATCGAATCGTTTACCGACCATGACGTCAAACTGAAGTAGTACCGGCACCACACCTGCCGCGCGGGCGAAGCTACTACACCGTTTCCTTCTGAACGGGCGCCAACAAATTCAAATCGCTTGTTCTGATTGGTCAGGTTGACACTGCTCCCCTCATACGTAACACGCACGAAATTGAAGGCGCTGAATGTCATCGTCGAGAACCGCGCACTGTCCATTTTGAGGCCGCTGTTGACCCAGTTAAACCCCATCGAGGCGCCGGCGACATCATTCGAGTCGTTGAATACCCACAAGTCCATCTGGACCTTGAGCTGTCCCGTCGCCGCTCGCGGCAAGACCGAAATGACCATAGCCGCCGTGTCGGTGCTCCCCAGGTCATTTGGATCGTGGAACTGTGCCTGAACTGTCGCCGCCAACAGCAGGATCAGACCACCCGCCACCGCTTTCAGACTCACCTTCCTCATGCCTTTTGCCTCCGTGCGAAAAAGAGCCGTGCAGTTACTGTTTCAATCCACCATCTCGAATATTCAAAATTCGGAAACGGGCGAGACTTCCGGGGTAGAAACGCGACCTGGCTCGTTCCGCGATACTGAAGAGAGCTGACTTAACGATTCGCACGGTACCGGCAGGTCTGGTGCAGACATGTGTAGACTACCCGTTGTCCGACTCTATAAAGATAGTCCCGTGAGGGTCTTGGTGTCAAGCCGGAAATAGGGATGGACGCCGACCGACACCGGGCGGTGTGTGATCGATGCCGCCGCAATAGTTAGCGACGACTGCGAGCGGCGGCTCGAGGCAGGCGGCGGCGGTGTGATTTCTTCCGGCGGGCCTTGCTGAGTTCATTGACGAAGATTCTTTCCATAGTGTGGGTGGACGGCACCTGCTTTTGCAGGCAGAGCTTGAACAGTTCATCCACCCGCTCAATGTAATGGAAGGCGGTATGCCGCAGGATGTCACGCGGCAGGTCTTTGATGTCTTTTTGGTTTTCTTTCGGCAGGACGACGACTTTGATACCAGCCCGGTACGCCGCCGAAACCTTTTCCTTAACCCCCCCCACGGGAAGGATTTTCCCGCGAAGCGTCACCTCGCCGGTCATGGCAATATCGTTGCGGATGGGACGCTCGGACATCACCGACGCAATCACCAGACAGACCGTGATCCCCGCCGAGGGACCGTCTTTGGGGATGGCTCCGGACGGAAAGTGTATGTGAATATCAAACTCACGAAAGTCGTTGGCGTCGATACCGAGCATGTCGGCTTTTGATCGCACATACGAGTGCGCCGCCTGGATTGACTCCCTCATCACCTCGCCCAGAGAGCCGGTGGTAATGATCTGACCTTCGCCTTTCATGCGAAGCCCCTCGATAAACATCAATTCGCCGCCGGCGCCGGTCCAGGCCAGTCCGGCCGCGATCCCGACTTCGGGCCGCAACTCCGCCTTTTCGGGAATGAATACCGAGGTGCCGAGAAACGATTCAAGATTCTTTTCGGTAATCACCCACTGCGATTTCTGATTTTGCGGTTTGGCCAGATCGATCTTGCGGCAGATCTTTTCCATCTGCTGAGAAAAACCGAGAAGCCCGGCCTCTTGGGTGTAGTCGTTGATGATCTTTGCCAGAATCTTGTCCGGCACCTTGAATTCGGCGCGCCCGATGGAATGCTTCTTCAGCAGATTCGGGATGATGTATCGCTTGGCAATAACGATTTTTTCTTTCTCGATATACCCCGGCAGTTCCACCAGCTCGAGACGCGGCACAAATTGCTCCGGAATTTCCTCCAGCGTCCGAACCGAGCAGATGAAAAAAACCTGGCTGAGATCAAACGGCACGCCGAGATAGTTGTCCAAGAAGCGGGCATTGCGCCGGGGATCGATCACTTCCAACAGCGCCATGTTGACGGAGGAGTTATTGTCAATGTTGAAATAGTCGAGGTCCTCGATGAGGACGACCGCATCGCAGGTGCCGATTTCGCGAAGCGTGCGCATGATCTTGCCCGGATACGCGCCGAGATAGGTGCGCGGCGAGCCCTTGATTTCGGCGACATCAGTTATTCCACCAACCGAGATGCGGACAAATTCCTTGCCCAGCGCGCGGGCCATGGCCTTGGCCAGCGACGCTTTCCCGGTTCCCGGGGCGCCCACCAGACAGAGCGTCGGCCCTTCATCCCCGCCGCTTATCAGCCGCCGCACGGCCAGCCGCTGCAATATCTGTTCCTTGAGCACCACCGGGCCAAAATAGTCGGTGGACAGAATTCGCTCCACGTCGGCCATCTGGTAATCATGAGCCGCCGGTTTCCCCCATGGCAAGTTGACGATCCAGTCGAGATAGCTCTTGGTTGCGCCGTATTCGGCCGAGGCCGGCGACAACTGGCTCAGGCGATCGACCTCGATCTTCGCCCGCGCCACGACTTCCGGCGGCAGGTGCGGCGAATTCTTGATCACATTGCGAAGGCGCGCCGCTTCCTTCTCTTCGGTGAAATCTTCGCCCAACTGACGGCGAATTTCGTGGAGTTGTTGGCGCAGATAATATTTGCGCTGTTCCTCCTGTATGCGCTGTTTGGTGTTCCGGTTGACCGAAAGCACCGTCACCACCCGGTCGAGCTCTCCGTTCAAGTAGTACAAAAGACGCTCGAACCGATAATCGAGACTGATCGCCTCCAGCAGTTCCTGTTTGGCCGCCAGCGAAAAATGAAACGCCGCCGCCACCCGATCGGCGAACAGCGACGGATCCTCGACATTCATCTTGATGACATTGGACAATTCCGGAGAATACATGGGGTCGAGGTGGGTCAACTCGTTGACCACGGCGATAACCTCGTCCATCCGGGTCCGAATAATTCGAGCGACGAAGGGGGTCGATTCCACCTCGCCGGCCGACGCCATGATATGCGGCTCGGTCGCAACCAGGTCCTTGATAATGGCCCGGGAAATACCTTCGATCGTCACAATTCGCGAACCGCCGGCCCCGTCCTGAACCGTTCTCACCACCGCAAAAACCCCGACCTGATGAATGGGCGCCAGTCCGGCGGTCTCAACCTCGGCGCGGGAATATGAGGCCACAAACCGATCGATACCGTTCTGGCAGGCCTCGATCAGCTTGACATTCTCAGGCCGTCCCACCTGGATCGTGAAGGTCATCCCCGGAAACAGTACGCCGGTCATCAGCGGCAGTACCGGGTAGTCGGTAAGCTTGTCGGCGCTGATCACCGGCAGACGGCTCTGGCTACGAATCAGAAACTGTTTGAGCGTATCCATTCTACTTAGGTATCGGCTGTTGGGCCAATTCTCCGAACCCAAGTACCCCTATCGGTACGCTCTTGTCAACGGCCAACTTAATACTTCAAATCATCGTCGCAACAATCAATACAACAACGACATACGATACAATCTATTGCACCACGGCCAGATTCCGAAGCTCGTAGTCCGGATGATTCTTCAGATTATTGACATTGATCTGAATTCGTCCCGGGTCGATATCGAGCCGGTAGTACCCCAGCCGGTTGTTTTCGATAATCGACCAGTCGGCTCTCAGTTCGGCGTTGATCTCGTTTTTCATCCGGTACAGGTAGCGGGCCTGATTGAAGCCGATCTCGATGTCATCCTTGTACACCCAGCCGCTCGGCTGTTGGCGACGCCACCAGGCCAGCTTGGCGAAATACTTGAACGACTTGCCGGTCAGGCGAACCGGGAAGCCGTTGATTTTGATGAGATATCGATCGCGTTCATACGTACCGTCGATTTCAACCGATTCGGGCGCAAACCCAAGCCCGTGCGGATGAGCAACTGACCTTTCCATTTCTACCTCCTCTTCAAACTCCTCTAACTTTGTTTTAAGTCGTGCGACTTTGTGTGTATCTCTGAATAATTGTTCGAGACGATCTTCCGACAGGCGAACCAACTCTCCCACCCCCGTGATACCGGCATCGTTCAGCGCCAGCATATCGGCGCGGGTCAGCGTATCTCCGACCGACCGATACAGATCGGCCAGCGTGACCGGCAGTCCGTGGCGGACGCTGAATGCCAGATCGCGGAGAAGGACGACCGTGGGATTTTCCAGATCGTCCGCCTCGATCAGCGCGGCCATACCGTTGCAGAGATGAGCGGCGGTCTCCCCCAGCGCGAGAATCTGTCCCAGATGCAACTGATACCGCTCTTCCAGCTTCTGCACCGGCGTGAGACAACGCCAGTCATCGAGCAGGAGCAGGCCTTTGAGAGCCGCGGCCTGACGGTACGCCAGCGGCTGGCGGCGGTGCGTGTCAGGCAGGAGCGGCACGGCTTCCTCGACCGAATGATCAAATCGCTGATAGAGCAT
>JBGOTX010000043.1:0-9276 GCA_041476705.1 Candidatus Zixiibacteriota bacterium | reverse complement strand
CTTGGTTTGGCGCCAATGATGACTACAGCCATGTACGGCAATACGTTTTCCAACGATGTTGGAATGGCTGATGCTCTGGCGCAACAGGAAATGGAATCACTGTTGAACCTGGCAAGTTATGGTTCCATGCCGTATGCCGCCGTCACGGACTCGGTCAACGGTGTTTACCGCGTTACCAAAACGGTTGTCGACAACACATGCAATGCATCGGTGCCTGACGGGCTATTCAAAATCACTGTCGTGGTATCATGGACAGACCATGAGGGGCTTTTGAGAACGGCCAATTATTCAACGCTCAAGCCGAAAGCGTGATCCTGTATGAATTCGAGATATAGAGCGATGAACGAACTCGGCTTCACTCTGATCGAAGCCCTCGTTGCAATTCTGCTGACCGGGATAGTGGGAGCGGCGGCGTTCGAATTCTTCGTTATAGGCCACAACAATATGCTGGTGCAGGAAAATGTCTCGGACATGCAGCAAAACGTTCGAGCTGGGACGGACGAAATCGTTCGTCAACTCAAGAACGCTGGGGCCAATCTTCCCAAAGGTATCCAACCTATCTACGCGACTAATACCAATCCCGATACACTCGAAATAAGGTATGCCGCCATGGGTGGAAGTGTGGAGGTCGGCGACCATACACAGAAGAAACAAGCGAACCCAATTCATGTCGCCACGACGGCCGACTTAAGTCAGTTTCAGGAAGGCCAGCAGGCCTACATATGGCATGCGAATCTGAATACTGGAGAATGGTTCACTATCACCAAGCTTGCGACCAACAATGGCGTGGGCTGGCAGGAAATCCACCATGGTCTCAGCGACTTGCTAAACGATCCGCTTCCCGGCGACCTGATCATTGCTCTTCAGCAAATGCGCTACTATATCAACCGGGCCGATACCGCCCATCCCACACTCATGCGGATAATGAACGGTAGCCCGGCGCAAATCTACGCCGACAATATCGACGATTTGCAGTGCTCCTTCCGCCTTTCCGACGGGAGCACGGTTCAGTCCATTTCAATCAATGACACGGTATATGTGGCCGGCATCAGTTTGTCTTCACACACCGAGCAGGTTGACGCTGAGGCGGCCAAGTTCGGGCATGACGGCCGCCGACACCGCGCCCTGGCCACACAGGTACTCCTGAGAAACAATCGATATTGAATGGAGAGACAGATATGAAAGTAGCGATTGGCAAACCAACCGAACGCGGAAGCGCTCTTCTGGTGACTTTGGCGATTTTGATGATGTTGACCATCCTGGGATTGCAGATGGTCGATACGTCAAACGACGAAATGAAGATGTCCGGCAATATGCAGGATGCTACCAAGGCCTTCTATTCCGCCGAAGCGGGCCTGGCGCTCGCCAAGTCAAAGCTATGGTCTGAATACGTCAACTGGACCTGTACAAATCCGGCGAAGAAGGCCGGTAGCATCGGTAACCGCACAACATATTCCGCTTATCTTACGCAACTCGGTCTGCCCGATCTGGGATCGATGAATGTGGTGCAGGGATATCATGTTGATGAAAATCAGCGGGTGGACTCGGTGGTGGTCAAGCGCCATGATCAGCCAGGAGCAGTCGTGCTGACGGTTGCGTCTTCGGGAAGTTTCTCCGACGGATCGCACCAGACGATTCGATCAATCTATCGGGTGGAAGGCGAATTGTTCAAGGGATTCGACTTTGCGATTCTCGCCAAGAACGTAAACTGTATCATGTGTCACGCCATGATTGACAACGTCGATCGCGTATACAACACCGATGGGTCAAAGAATGGAACGTTCGATCGGATCAAGGTGGCGTCATTGGAATCGATGCTTTTGAGAACGCAATCAGTGAACGGATGGCCGCCCGCGGCTTCAAATATCGCAGGCACTATGTATACGCGAGGAACTATCACCGACCAATCGGGAAACGCAGTTTCCAATCTTTCGCCGACCGGAGTGGGAGTGGCGGGATATGAGATTAATACCACAACCGGCAAGATTTCTGAGCCGCTGAAATCCGTGGCCTTGACGAACACAACCGGTAGTCCCCTTCCGAAAAATGGCAATTTGTACATGAACTACCCAACGACAACGTCTGGGATGACCGATGGCACGCTTCCGACCAGTTTTCCGCCGCCCTTTCCGGATGATAACGGGAACAAGGTCGTTGATGACGCTGAATATACGAATGTGGCTTCGACCGCGACGGGCGGGATCAGTGGTGGAGTGATCTATGGTCTCTCCTCAGGCACAACGTACTCAACGACAACGCTTCCCGGCTCGGGCAATCAAACGAGTTTGTCTCAAAACTTTAACGGCAATTTGATACTGGTCGGAACCGCGGCTAATCCCATTCAAATCGACGGCACGATGGCTGTAAATGGCGATGTGGTCATTAAAGGTGTGGTCAAAGGGACAGGACAGATCTTCGCCAGAGGCAATGTGTATGTCACCGGCGACATAACCTACGCCGATGGGACGAATGCGGGAAAGAGGACCTTCGGGACTGCGAGCGACGGCAGTCAAAACGCTCTGTCGTTGGCCGCCGGGAAAAGTATTCTTGTAGGGGATTACCTGACGCCGGCCAACGGGAGCATCACCAGCAATACATCGATCGATCCGGGGAACTTGAGCGGAAATCAGAAACTTTCTTTCACCCAGTCGGAAATGTCGCTGTTCAATCGCGGCGAATGGACCAAAACACAGCTGTTTCTGCCGGACAAGAACAACGTTATGGTCGCCAACGCCACTTACGATGCCAGTTATGTTCCTCGATATTACACGATGAATGCGGGGGATCCGGTCTATATCTACAACAAACCGAAGGGTGGACAAGGAACATACTGGGATCCGCTCTCATCCAGCTGGCAGGGAATAGAACATGTTGGCACTTATGACACCACGCTTCTCACGAAGATAAACGCCGGGGATTCAAAATTGGCGAGTGCGAAGACCCTGCCCTTGTCGTCGACCAATAACTGGATTTCTCCGACGACCCTCAAAAATCTCTGGATTGCCGATGAGAATGCCCGCGCCAACGGGGCGGATTTCAAATTTGACGGCCAGTTATATACCAACAATTCTATCTTTACGTTGTCGCGCTCGTCAAGTAAGACCGGCGGTAAGATGACGATCAACGGGGCGGTCGTGGCGGCCGATGTTGGGATTCTCGCGGCTCAAGGTTTGGCCTTGTCGTACGATTCGCGGATGAAGTCGTTTTTGAAAATCAAGGATGACTCAAGCGTCGGCTTGGCAACAGTGGCCTGGTACGCTGAGTAGTGTCATCCAATAGAAACGTGCATTTTGAAAGGCGGAATCCAAACGGTTCCGCCTTCTTGTTATTTCCCAGCCGCCGCAGTCTGCCCGCCGTTCAGCGATTGTAGGCATCATCCGAGTCGAATTCCGGCCGGAACTGTTTGGACGGCTTACCTCGGCCGTGGCCGCGCGCCGGCGGTTTGACTACTTTCTCGACCGGCTCGTGCTGGCCCCATTTGTGCTTTTGCTGAAGTATTTTCGCGACCACGGCCAGCACTTGTCGGCGCGACTCTTCATCGGTAATATGGTAGACCGCCCAGAGCGGTGCGGCCCCGAGATCGATATGTTTCAGAGTTACGCTGAACTCATGGGTGTTGGCGGTGTGGTCGAACACCTCGGCCGGTAGCGTATCCACCCGGATATACGCCGCGATCGCGCCGTTGTCGGCCAGGGTCAGGGAGCAAAAATTGACCCGACCGATCGGATGACTCGCCATGATCCGATCCTTACTGGGATGAAACTGAATCCCCAGCACAGTGGCTTCTTCGAGCAGGGTCGAGAACAGAAGCTTGGCCGACTCCGGCGCCCGATCAAGGGCGGCTTGCATGGCGGGAGGGAGTTGTTGTGTGGTCATTTCGGGTACCGATCCTGCACAAAATGTTCACGCATAAACTTGCACTATCAATTTTGAAACTCAAACAATCCACTGATTGTCCGACAACGCATTTACAATTTCACAACCCACAACGGATGCCGACGCCCTCGGCCCTCCATATTACCCCCGTCAGGAATCGAACCTGAATTTCCGGCTTCGGAGGCCGACGCGTTATCCGTTACACTACGGGGGCAGTCAACGGCTACCCGCGGCCAGCCGCAGGCAGACATCAGATACGAAAATTCGGGCGAAAAGGCAAGCGGCAACATGAAGGGGGTTGACGAGCCGGGGGCAGGGGGAAAATGGCTTCAATGGGTTCGATTTGGGAGAGCGCCACTGCGACAAATGGGTTCGAATTGTCATATTTTAAATATTTTTCCGCCCCGTTTCCGGGTCAAAGTAGGCAAGGGGCAGAGGGACATTTGGACATAATGAGTCATATGGTTATCCATACAAATGGGGCGGGGAAGTAATCAGTGGGGAGTTGGTGGGGAAAGTGAGGGGGAGAGGGCACACTGTCTGCCCGGTTCGCTTGCCGTGACGCAAGCGCTTACGGAACTTGCAAAATGATCTATTTCGCTCGCGTGAAGAGTTCCGGTCTGTGCCTCAACAATATTCTTCTAATATCCTCTTCGACGGCCTCCTCTTGTCGCAATTTGCCTGCGATTGCGAGAGATGACAGATTGAGGAACGCGCCTGTCGAAACATAGAGCGCCTCAACACTCAACCCATACTTTCCCGGCCGGATAGGTGTCATGTACAAATCCTTATCCTTACTCAACATTTTTTCGGAATCGCACGCATGCAGGATTGCCGAATCGATACGATAAAAAGTCTCATACTCCATTGGTCGCCTGAGAGCTTTAGCCAAGTTAAACAGATCACGGGGACCTTCGTCAATTTGGTACCACTTCTTTAAGGACTTGTTTTCGCGGAATTTCTTCGATATGGCAGCAAATTTTGGTTTATTCAATTGATTATCGAATTCTTCCAATTGCTGTTTCAGTAGCGCCATGTCGACCTTAACATCGAAGTCGGGTCCAATAATCTTGTCATTCTTGAGTTTTGCCGACAATTCCTTGCCCTTGCTTGTGGTACCATCGAGAGACTCGAAGAAAGCCCGTCTGTCCAAGTAGCTAGCGACAATCCAAGCGACGGACCGGCCCTCAAAATCGTCTTCAAGTATATAGTCAATTGACAATGCCGCTTCCATCAAACTCCTATGCAATGGGGCTGCGGCCACAAAACAAGCGTTGCTCGCAAGGACTTCAATTCCATCTGTCATTTGGATCGCGTGATAATAGAGGTGAATGAGGGACACCGGTGCACCTCGAACCGTTTTGAGAGACTGCTCGCATCTAGCCAGCAGGTTCGTTGAATAATTGACTATGTCTCTCAAATATGCAGAGTATTTGTCTATGGCGGCCTTAGCGTATACTATCGCTTCGTCTCTGTTGAGAATGCCCGATAAGGAGTTATATAAAGTATCATCAGACATTTAGTCCCCGTCCGTAATCGAATCGGGATTTTCAGTCTCGGCGGCCGACGCGTTACTCGCTACCCACTGGGTCGTCAATGCATATCCGCCTGTGTCGGCCCGTGCCTATCAGATACGATAAATCGGGGGAAATGGCAAGAAAGAAGATGAGGAGAGATTGCTTCGGTCGCCTCGGAAGGCGACACTCGCAATGACGTTGCAGGGGGCATGTTGCTCATGCGAGTATGGGCGGACGGGGACGTCCGCCATGCACAAGTCAGCGGGCGGACGAGGGCGTCGCCGCGCACGACACCCTTCGACAAGCTCAGGGTGACAGGTCCCTGTTTTACTTTGCTTTGATCGACCGGCAGGTTATCTTCGCTCCCTTAAAGAGAAGACGTCAGGATCACAAGGATCCTGACCTACTAGAGAAAGAGAAGATGGCAGGATCGCAAGGATCCTGCCCTACGAAGAATAAGAAGACGGCAGACCGCGAGGCGCACTGTTCACGGGTTGAGGAAAGAATAAGACTGGATTCCGGCCTTCGCCGGAATGACATATTGGAGAGAATCAAGTTAGAGATAATCAAGTTAGAGAAAAGTAAGTTAGAGCGAATCAAGTTGGAGAGAACCAAGAACATGCGCTGGACCAAAACATATATCCCGACCCTCCGCGAAAAACAGACCGACGCGGAACTGATCTCCCACCAACTACTCCTGCGCGGCGGATATATCCGCAAGCTGGCCGCGGGGGTGTACCTCTATCTGCCGCTCATGCAGAGAGTGATCGAGAAATTTTCGCAGATCGTCCGCGAAGAAATGAACAAGGCCGGAGGGCTCGAAATCACCATGTCGGTCCTCTGTCCGGCCGAACTCTGGCAGAAATCGGGGCGGTACGACACGATGGGCAAGGAACAGATGCGCCTCAAGGACCGTCACGCCCACGACATGGTCCTGTGCGGCACCCACGAAGAGACGGTCACGTATTTAATAGCCGGCGAGGTGAAAAGTTACAAGCAGTTGCCGCTCCACCTGTACCAGATTCAGGTTAAATTCCGCGATGAAATCCGCCCCCGGTTCGGCCTCATGCGCGGGCGCGAGTTCATCATGAAAGACGCTTACACGTTCGACGCCGACGAAGCGTCATTTGCCCGGACCTATCAGAAAATGGTCGACGCCTATTTTGCGGTGTTCAAACGGGCCGGGCTTGAAGTGCTAAAGGTCGAATCGGATACCGGCGCTATGGGGGGGCAGGCGGCCCACGAGTTCATGCTGTTGGTCGAAACCGACGCCGGCGAAGAAACGATCATCTCCTGTGCATCGTGCGGATATGCCGCGAATGTTGAGAAGGCGATTTTCGCCGATGGCGTAAAATTGACAATCGACGCCGACCTGAAACCGATGCAGGTGGTCGATACGCCCGGAGCGGCGACGATCGAACAGGTAACCGCTTTTCTGAAAGTCGATGCCACACGTCTGGTCAAGACCCTCATTTACATGGCCGATGGCAAGCCGGTGGCGGCGCTCGTGCGGGGTGATCGCGACTTAAACGAAACCAAACTCAAGAACGCGCTCAAGGCCATCGACCTCGAAATGGCCAATGCCGCGCAGGTCGAGCAGGCGACCAAGGCGCCGGTCGGATTTGCCGGGCCGGTCGGTCTTCAGGGGATTCCGCTAATAGTCGATCCGCTGGTGGCCAAGCTCAGGAATTTTGTGGTTGGGGCCAATCAGAACGAAAAACATATCACCAATGTGAATATCGAGCGCGATTTCAAGGCCACTCAGGTAGTTGATCTGAGCAAGGCCCAGGGCGGTGACGGGTGTCCGAAATGCGGAGGGAAGTTGACGGCCAAGGACGGAATCGAGGTCGGCAACACTTTCATGCTTGGCACCAAGTACTCCGACAAGCTCGGGGCGACTTTCCTGGATGCGGAAGGGAAAGAGCACCCGATGATCATGGGGTCGTATGGAATCGGCATTACCCGCACGCCTCAGGCCGCTCTTGAGAAATACAACGACGACAAGGGGATTATCTGGCCCAAAAGTATCGCTCCGTACCTGGTCGAACTGATCGCCGTCAACCAGGAGAAGCCCAACCTGGTCGAAGCCGCCGAGCGGATATACAAACTTCTCAATGAGGCGGGTATTGAGGTCCTGTACGATGACCGCCCGGAGCGGGCCGGAGTCAAATTCAACGACGCCGACCTGATTGGCCTGCCGATCAGGGTGACGGTTGGGGATAAGTCGTTGAAAGAAGGCAACGTAGAGCTTAAATCGAGGGGTTCTGACCAGGTCGAACTGGTGGCTGTTGAGGCAATTGTTGAAGCGGTTCGGCGTTTGGCTGCAACACTCAGATAGGCCACAAATCAGTTGCTTTGTATAGGGTTAGTTCCTATACTAACCAGTTCGGGAGTGGGCAGAACGCCCACTCCTTTGTTTACTGGGTATGGATGGGACTGAACGATAAGGAGCAACTGACAGCGCTGATTGAACCACGATTGGCAGGATTCGGATTCGAGCTGGCCGACGTGGTCGTGTCCCGCTACCGGGCCAATGTCCTGATCAGGGTGTTTGTCTACGGTGAGAAGGGTGTGTCAATCGGCGATTGTGCGCGGCTGTCGACAGTGATCAGGGAATGGATTGATGGAACCGACCGGTATGACGATGGTTATGCCCTTGAGGTCTCCTCGCCGGGACTCGACCGACCGCTGACTCGTTCGCGGGATTTCCGCTTTCGGGTGGGCGAGACGGTCCGGGTCAATTTCGTCGACCTTGGACGAAAGCAGATCACCGCGAAAATCTCAGCCGTGAGCGACGACGTCGTGGAGTTCCAAGGCGATGCCGGGCCGGTGATGATTCCGGTCGCGGAAATAGCGCAGGCAAAAATTGTATTTTGAGGGAGTGACGGAACATGGCGTTTGACATGCTTGAGGCGATCACGCTGATCTCACGGGAAAAGAACATCGATCTGGATACCGTAATCGAGACGCTTGAAACCGCCTTGATGACCGCCGCCAAGAAGAAATATCCGCTATCGGAAAATCTGTCGTTCAAGTTCGACCGGAAATCCAACGAGCTGTACATGATCGCCACCAAGAAGGTGGTCGAGACGGCGGCCGATCCAAACGTGGAGATTTCGCTGGCCGACGCCAAGGGAATCGACAAAGCGGCCGTACTGGGCGACGATATCGACATCTACATGGACTATGAGGCGGAATTCGGGCGGAATGCCATTGCTTCGGCCAAGCAGATCATGATTCAGAAGATCCGCGATGCCGAACATCAGCGCATCTACGAGGAATTCATCGGCAAAGTCGGCACGCTCATGTCGGGCGTGGTCCAGCACTTTGACAAAGGGAATGTGATCGTCAATCTCGGTCGCGGCGAAGGGAAGCTTCCGATGAAGGAGCAGATTCCGCGCGAAAAATTCCGCCAGGGTGACCGCATCCGGGCGTACATTCAGGACGTCCAGATGGATGCCCGCGGGCCGCAGATCACGCTGTCGCGCGTGAGCAATGATTTTCTGCGCGCCCTGTTTGCGATAGAAGTGCCGGAAATTTACGAAAAGATAATTGAAATTCGGGCGATCGCCCGCGAACCCGGCGAACGCGCCAAGATCGCCGTGTATTCATCGGATGACCGGATCGACCCGGTCGGCGCGTGCGTGGGCATCAAAGGCGTGCGGGTGCAGTCAATTGTGCGCGAGTTGAATAACGAACGGATCGATATCGTGCCGTTTTCGTCCAACCCCGAGATATTTGTCACCCGCGCTCTGGCTCCGGCCAAGGTCGTGCATATCGATATGTTTCCTTCGGAGCAGAAGATGACCGTCATCGTGGATGACGAAAAGCTTTCGCTGGCCATTGGTCGCGGCGGCCAAAATGCCCGGCTGGCTTCCAAACT
>JBGOTX010000042.1:0-9317 GCA_041476705.1 Candidatus Zixiibacteriota bacterium | reverse complement strand
TCCTCGCCGGTGACGCCCGTTCGAGCCGAAGCTTTCTCGTAATAATTGCGGAACTGCGCTTCAAGGACGCCGTACAGACGACGAACTTTCTGCTTTTCACGAAGCTGGAGTCCGTACGCCGAGACCTTGCGACGCATGTTCTGTCCGTGCTGTCCGGGAGCGTATTCGCGACGCTCGATCGAGCATTTATCGGTCAGGCACCGCGTGCCTTTCAGAAACAGCTTCTCACCTTCCCGACGGCACAACTTGCAGTTGGCTTCACTATACCGGGCCATCTATTCTCCTTGTAACTCTACTTTCTTCCGTCTTTCGCTGGGTGGGCCGTTCGCATCAGACCCGGCGCCGCTTGGGCGGCCGGCAGCCATTGTGCGGAATCGGCGTCACATCTCGTATCAGACTGATTTCCAAACCGGCGGCGGCCAACGACCGAATGGCGGCTTCACGACCGGAACCGGGACCCTTCACCCACACTTCAACGCGACGCAGGCCGAGGTCCATTGCCTCACGGGCCGCGGTCGAGGCGGCCATTTGAGCCGCAAACGGTGTCGATTTCTTAGAGCCCTTGAATCCGGCTTTGCCGGCCGAGCCCCATGAAATGGTGCGGCCGGTTGCATCGGCCACGGTGATCTGGGTGTTGTTGAAGGTGGCCTTGATATGCACAATGCCGTTGGCTTCAACGCGCGTCATTTTGCGCTTGGTTTTTTTCTTTTTCGGTTCCGCCACGTCTGGATATCCTCTGTTCTGTCAAGTGTTCAGGATCAGGTCTTGGTCGCCGGCTTCTTCTTGAGTCCGCCGACCGACTTGCGCGGACCCTTGCGGGTGCGGGCGTTGGTTTTGGTGCGCTGTCCGCGAACGGGCAAGCCGCGACGATGCCGCAAGCCGCGGTAACTGCCGATATCGACGAGCCGCTTGATGTTCATGGCGATTTCGCCGCGAAGAGAGCCCTCGACGGTGTATTCGTTTTCGATGACGTGCCGTAATTTGGCCACATCGTCATCGGTCAGCTTGTTCACGCGCGTTTCCGGATTGACACCGGTCTTGCGCAGAATCTCTTTGGCATTGCGCGGACCGACGCCATACAGATACATGAGCGCCGTTTCAACGCGCTTGTCGCGGGGAAGGTCAACACCGGCTATTCGAGCCAATTCACTACTCCTTTATTTCCGTACAATCGTACGATCGTTACCCCTGCCGCTGTTTGTGGCTGGGGTTCTTGGTGCAAATGACGCGAATGATCCCGCGCCGTTTGATGACTTTGCAGTGCTCACACCGCTTCTTGATGGCCGACCGTACTTTCATAACAACAACTCGTGTTTGCGTTCGCCTTATTTATACCGATAGGTGATCCGGCCGCGCGACAGGTCATACGGGGACAGTTCAAGCGTCACCTTGTCGCCGGGCAGAATCTTGATAAAATGCATTCTCATTTTTCCGGAGATGTGGGCGAGTACGACATGCCCGTTGTCCAGCTCGACGCGAAACATCGCGTTCGGCAGCGGCTCGATAACTTTGCCTTCAACGGTAATGGTCTCTTCTTTCGCCATACTCTCCTTACGCCACAGTTAACACATACGGGCCATCATCGGTGATCGCCACGGTGTGCTCAAAATGAGCTGATGGCAGGCCATCAGCCGTTACAATCGTCCATCCGTCCGGCTTGGTGCGCACGTCGTAGGTTCCAAGATTGATCATGGGCTCAATCGCCAGGACCATGCCGGTCTTAAGTACCGGACCTTCGTCGGGAGAACCAAAATTGGGCACCTGTGGTTCCTCGTGCATCTGCCGGCCAATACCGTGCCCGACCAGTTGCCTGACCACACTAAACCCTTGCTCTTCAGCGGTACGCTGTACCGCCTCGGATATCTGGCCTAATTTATTGCCTTTCCGCGCTTTGTCAATACCGGCCTGCAGACACTTTTGGGTGCCATCCATTAAACGGCGCTTTTCCTCGGATATCCTGCCGACCGCGTAGGTACGGGCCGAATCGCCATAAAAACCGTCGACTATCGAACCGACATCGACACTCACCAAATCGCCGTCTTTCATCGTCCGACGTCCGGGAATACCGTGCACCACTTCATCGTTGATCGAAATGCACGCCGAGGCCGGAAATCCCTGATAATCCTTGAATGCCGGAATGGCGCCATGCGACACCAGGAAATCCTCGACCAGCATGTCCAGCTGTTTTGTGGTCATCCCCGGTTCGATGGCCGTACCGACCATATCCAAACACTGGGCCACCACGCGGCCGGCTCGACGCATGATCTCGATTTCCTCTTTTGTCTTCAATGTTATCACGGCTCCCGTCTCAGTGTACCAATTGCAGTAGAGAAGCAAATACCGCTTCGGGCGAGGTCTCGGCCTCGACTTCGGTCAACAATCCCTCGCGGCGATAGTAATCTTCGATCGGTTGCGTCTGGCGCTTGTACACGTCCAACCTGTTACGCACCACGGCTTCTTCATCATCGGGACGACGTGCGAGCTGCGTGTCATCCTGGTCGCATACTCCCTGCTTCTTGGGCAAATGCGCCGGATAATTGTAGCCGGCGTTGCAGGCGGGGCAGTAGAACCGACCGGACAGGCGACGGACGATCTCTTCATCGGTGACTCGCAGTAACACGGCAAGATCAAGCCCGATCTGGTGTTTAGCCAGCATGGCTTTCAAACTCTCCGCCTGAGGAACGGTCCGAGGGAAACCATCGAGGATGAATCCACTCTTGAGCGATCCGTTGTTGATTCGTTCATCGACCAAACCGATAATCAAGCTGTCGGGCACCAATTCGCCTTTTCTCATATACGATTCGGCCTGTTTGCCGAGCGTCGTTCCATTTTTCACCGCTTCGCGCAGAGCATCACCCGTGGATACATGAACCAACCCAAGCGCCTTGGAAAGTCGGACGGCCTGAGTTCCTTTGCCTGATCCCGGCGGACCAAGAAAGATCAGGTTCATGCTCAGTACGACCTCCCGCGGATTTTCCCCTTCTTGAGGAAACCATCGTAATGTCGCATCAGCAGGTGCGACTCAATCTGCTGGAGGGTGTCGAGCGCCACACCGACGACAATCAGAATGCCGGTGCCGCCGAAGAAGAACTGGACGTTGAACGACCCAATCAGCACCCACGGCAGGACGGCAATGGCCGCAAAGAACAGCGCGCCGGGAAGGGTGATCCGGGTCAGAACTTTTTCGATGTAATCGGCGGTATTCTTGCCCGGACGAATGCCCGGAATATACCCGCCGTTCTTGCGCATGTTGTCCGCCTGTTCGGTCGGATTGAACACGATCGCCGTGTAGAAGTACGCGAAGAATACTATAATCATGATGTAGATAAACGAGTACCAGAAGCCGCCCGGAGCCAGCCCGACCGATACCAGATTCTGCAACCACTCGGTCTCGGGGAAAAGCTGGGCCACGGTCGAGGGGAGAAACATGATCGATTGGGCAAAAATAATCGGGATGACGCCGGCCGCGTTGACCGAAAGCGGCAGAAACGTCTGCGCGCCACCGAATACCCGCCGACCCACGACCCGCTTGGGGTACTGCACCGGAATCCGGCGCTGGGCCCGGGTCATGAGCACGACGGCCGCAATGACCACCAGCGCCAGGACTACAATCACAAATTCCGTGAACACCGATCGCGTGCCAACCATCAGAAGCTGGACTTCATTCACGACGGCCTCAGGGAAACGGGCAATGATACCTATGAAAATAATGAGCGACGTGCCGTTCCCGATGCCTCGCTCCGTTATCTGCTCGCCCAGCCACATGATGAAAATCGTGCCACACGTAAAGGTCAAAATGGTCAGGGCGATAAACGGCCCGTGCGCCATATGGACGGCGTATACTCCGTTCCAGTTGACGGTGGTCAGGAACCCGGCGGTTCCCCAAGCCTGCAGGGCCGCGATAAGCACGGTCAAATAGCGGGTATACTGCGTGATCTTGCGGCGCCCTTCTTCGCCCTCGCGCTGGAGTCTCTGCAGATACGGCACCACGGCGCCGAGCAACTGGAGCATAATCGACGCCGAGATATACGGCATGATGCCCATGGCAAAGATGGTCGCTTTGGCGAACGCGCCGCCCGCGAACAGGTCAAGCAATCCGAAGATCGAACTGGATGACAGCGCCTGCGTAATCACGGAGCCGTCCACTCCCGGCGTGGGAATGTGGCCGCCGATGCGATATACAACCAAAAGCGCAAACGTGAACAGAATTCGTTTGCGCAACTCTTCAATCTTGAAAATAGAGCGGAACGTCTCTAACACTTCACCACCTCGGTTTTGCCGCCGGCCGCTTCGATTTTATCCTTGGCTGACTTGGAGAACGCCTGGGCCTTGATCGAAAACGGTTTTTCGACCGAGCCGTTGCCCAGAATTTTGACCGGCAGTCCGGTCGTCTTCACCAGACCGGCCGCCCTGAGCGTTTCATTGGTGATCTCGGCGCTCTCGCACCGCGACAGGTCCTTGAGATTCACGATCTGAAATTCCTGCCGGAACGGATTGGTGAACCCGAATTTCGGCACCCGGCGATGCATGGGCATCTGGCCGCCTTCGTGTCCCCATTTATGCCTAAAGCCGGCGCGGGCCTTGCCGCCTTTATGCCCACGACCTGAGGTTTCCCCCATGCCGCTACCGGGTCCGCGCCCAATGCGCTTTCGGTTCTTGGTCGAGCCGGAGGCAGGTTTGAGTGAATGGAGTTTCATGATACGCGTCTCCTCTATGCGGCCGCTTAAACGGCGGCTTCCACTTTGACCAGGTGCGCGACGGCCCGAACCATGCCGCGAATCTGCGGCGTGTCGGTATGCACGACACTGCGACGAATCTTGCCCAGACCAAGCGCCTTGATGGTGCGCTTCTGGGGTTCCTTGCAGTCTATGGTACTGCGAATCTGGGTCACTTTAATCTTTGCCATTGGTCAGCTTTCTGTACAATACTTCGCGTTCTCAACTGGTCTGTCGGAACTGCAATTCCTGATCGCGGGTCTGCAGAGCTTGCAGGCCGTTCAGGGTGGCCTTGACCACGTTGTTCGGGTTGCGACTTCCCAAAATCTTCGTCAGGATATCCTGCACGCCCAGAGCTTCCAGCACGGCTCGTACCGCGCCGCCGGCGATCACGCCGGTGCCGGGCGAGGCGGGGCGCATCACAACGGTGCTGGCGCCGTAGATGCCGTCGATGCGGTGCGGGTTCGTCCCTTCGACGAGCGTTATCTGGACCATCGAGCGTCGAGCGGCTTCGGTCCCTTTGCGAATCGCATCCGCGACCTCCGACGCCTTGCCAAGGCCAATGCCGACACGACCCTTTCGGTCGCCGACCGTCACCAGCGCGGTAAACCCGAACCGCCGACCGCCCTTCACTACTTTGGCGACGCGGTTGACGCTGATGACTTTTTCCTCGAACTCAAACGAATCTGAATCAAACTTTGCCAATCGTTACCTCACGCGGATATCAACATACTCTCACTTCGACGTTAAAACTTAAGACCGCCCTCACGCGCGCCGTCAGCGACCGCCCGTACGCGGCCGTGATAGCGATTACGATTGCGATCGAACACTACCAGTTCAATTCCCTTGGCTTTAGCCAACTCGGCGATCTTCTTTCCCACCAGCTTGGCCTGAACCGTTTTGTTGTCTGAGTCCTTCACGATCCCTTTGAGGAGCTTGGAGTCGGTCGACAAACCGACCAGGGTCAAACTCTTCTCATCATCAATGATCTGGACCGTCACGTTGTTGAGCGACTTGCACACCGTCAGGCGCGGACGCACCGCCGTCCCGTGCACTTTGGCCCGCACGCGCATCCGGCGACGCCAGCTTTGGACTGCTTTGACTTTCAGTTTATCAGCCATTGTTCATTACTCCCAGAATCATCACCCTGCCGTCTTGCCGGCTTTGTGGCGCACCAGTTCTCCTGTGTATCGAATACCTTTGCCTTTGTACGGCTCCGGTTTGCGGAATGAGCGAATCTTTGCGGCTACCTGACCAACCAACGCTTTGTCGATCCCTTCGACCTTGATCTTGCCCTCCTTGGTATCGACGGTCAGCGTGATACCCTGGGGCGGATTGAAGACGATCGGATGGGAATATCCGAGGTTGAGGACAATAACCTTGCCCTTTGCCTCAGCGCGGTACCCGATACCCACCATCTCCAGCTGTCTGGTGTACCCCTGGGTGACGCCGAGTATCATATTGTTGATCAAGGCCCGCGTCAGGCCGTGCAGGGCCCGCTGCTTCTTGTTGTCCGACGACCGGGTAACGGCCACGGTATTAGTTTCAATTTTGACCACCATATCGGGATGGACGTTCATATCCAGGGTTCCCTTGGGACCGGTGACGGACAGTTTACGCCCCGCCAACTGTACTTTGGTCTTCTCAGGAATCGGGACCGGCAATTTTCCTACGCGCGACATGATCAGTTCCTTTACCAGCAACGCAGCATCAGTTCGCCGCCGATTCTACGACGGGCGGCTTCGAAATTGGTCATCACCCCTTGCGAGGTGGACAGGACGGAGATACCACGCGTATGGTGCGTGGTGAGTCGGACTCTTTCGGCGTCCACGTATTTATGCAGTCCGGGGCTTGAAATACGGGTTATCCCACGAATGACCGGTTTGTCGCCGCGACTGTAGCGTAGGTATACGCGCAGGATGCCCTGCTTGTTGTCCGGCAGTTCGACGCTGTCGCGGATATAATGTTCCTCCTTGAGAATCCGCACCAGTTCCTTCTTCAAATTGGAAGCGGGAATATCCACCGCCGGCTTTTTGGCCTTGGAGGCGTTGCGAATTCGGGTCAACAGATCGGCCACAGGGTCAGTCATGCACATGTAATCATTCTCCCAACAACATTACCGTTACCAACTCGATTTGACGACACCCGGCAGATCGCCACCCAGGGCCATCTGGCGGAAACAGATTCGGCAAAGGCCGAACCGGCGCATGAACGCATGCGGACGGCCGCATCGACGGCAACGGCTGTACTTCCGCACCGCGAACTTCGGCGTTTTCTTTTGCTTCTCAATCAGGCACTTCTTAGCCATCGGTCTCCTACTTGCGGAACGGCATCCCAAGTTCAGTCAGCAACTGACGCGCCTCGTCGTCGGTTCTGGCCGTAGTGGTGATGGAAATAGTCATTCCACGCACTTTATCTATTTTGTCGTAATCAATCTCCGGAAAGATCAATTGTTCCTTCAATCCGAGGTTGAAATTACCCCGGCCGTCGAACGACTTCGGATTGACACCGCGGAAGTCGCGAATACGCGGCATGGCGATGTTGGTAAGGCGATCGAAGAACTCGAACATCCGGTCGCGCCGCAGGGTGACCGCACAGCCGATGGCCGAACCCTGACGGAGCTTGAAGTTCGAAATGCTTTTTTTCGCGCGCGTGAGAACCGGCTTCTGACCGGCGATAGCCGTCAGATCACCGAGCGCCGTTTCCAGCACCTTGGCGTTCTGGGTGGCTTCGCCAAGACCAATGTTGATCGTGATCTTGGTCATGCGCGGGGCCTGCATGGCCGACGTGTATTTGTTCTCCTTCATCAGTTTGGGGAGAACTTCCTTCTCGTACTTTTCTCTTAACCTGGACATATCAGCGCACCTTACAGTTCTTCACCGGTGAGTCGACTCACCCGCACTCGTGTATCTTTGCCGCTGTCGCGTACTATCTTGGTCGAGACGCGGGTGGCGCGCGGCTTGCCGTCTTCGCCCTTCACGAACAGCGACACATTGCTGATGTGAATGGGGGCCTCAATTGTTATCACGCCGCCCTTGGGGCTTTTCTGCGTCGGCTTCTGGTGCTTTTGCTTCTTGTTCACGCCTTCCACCAAAACCCGGTTCTTCTTCGTATCCACCCACACCACTCGGCCGGTTTTCCCTTTGTACTGACCGGTGAGCACGAGGACGGTGTCATTCTTCTTGATTCGCATACCGTAACTTCCTCAAATCACCTCGGGGGCGAGTGAAATAATCTTCATAAATTGCTTGTCGCGAAGTTCGCGGGCAACCGGCCCGAAAATACGGGTGCCGCGCGGTTCTTTCTGGTCGTTGATAAGCACGGCGGCGTTGTCGGAAAACCGCAACATGGAGCCGTCCTTGCGCCGCAGGCCGCGGGTGGTACGCACCACCACGGCCTTGCAGACCTCGGAGCGTTTGACCGCGCCGCCGGGGATCGCTTCCTTGATCGCCACGACAATGATGTCGCCGACCGTGGCATATTTCTTCCGGCCGCCCAGAATGCGGAAACACATGCACCGTTTGGCGCCGGAGTTGTCGGCCACGTTGAGAACCGTAAATTCGTGTATCATGCTTTCCCTCGTCGTCGCAATCCGTGTCGCTATTTTGCCCGTTCCACTATTTCCACCAGCCGCCACCGTTTGGTTTTGGACAGCGGTCGCGTTTCCATGATCCGCACGGTGTCGCCGGGCCGGGCGTCGTTGGACTCATCGTGCGCGTACATCTTCGAAAACGTCTTGGTCGATTTGAGATACAAGCTGTGCTTGATCGTCCGGTCCATCCGCACCACGATACTCTTGTTCATGGCCGCACTGACCACCGTACCGACGCGGACTTTGCGCTGATTGCGCTCCTGATTCTGTTCCGTGCTCACACTCATTTACTTCTCCGCACTCTTTCCGGTCTGGGGTCCGCCCAGAATGGAGGTTTTCCCTTCGGCCAGATGCCGGATCGCCAGATCATCCTCGCGTAGCAGGGTGTTGATCTGAGCGATTTCCCGACCGATCGTTCGCAGACGGAGCGGATTGTCAAGCGTCTTGATCGAGCGCTGCATCTTGAGATTGAACATCTCTTCTTTGAGGTCGTCGCGCTTTTGAGCAAGTTCTCCGCGCGTCAATTCCCGTAAGGTCCGTACTTTCATTACACCGTCTCCGCATCGTGTCGACTGACAAACTTGGTCTTAAGCGGCAGTTTATTGGCCGCCAGCTTCATGGCGTCGCGCGCCATCTGTGACGTCACGCCTTCGATCTCGAACAGCACGCGACCGGGCTTGACCACGGCCACCCAGTATTCCGGCGCGCCTTTGCCCTTACCCATGCGGGTTTCGGCCGGCTTCTTGGTCACCGGTTTGTCCGGAAAGACGCGAATCCACATCTTGCCGCCGCGCTTGAGATGGCGGGTCAACGCCACACGTGCCGCCTCAATCTGGCGATTGGTCAACCAGCACGGCTCAAGGGCCTTTAGACCGTACTCGCCAAAGGCGACGGTCGCGCCGCTATTGGCCTTGCCGGTCATACGACCGCGCTGTTGCTTACGAAATTTGGTTCTATTCGGCTGTAGCATATCTCACACTTCCCAATAACGTTGCCGGTGACTCACGATG
>JBGOTX010000041.1:0-9401 GCA_041476705.1 Candidatus Zixiibacteriota bacterium | reverse complement strand
GGGAACCCCGATCAGCTGGAATACGATTTTGAATTGGCGCCGGGGGCTGACCCGGCCCAGATTTCGCTGACGTTTGACGGCATCCGACAGGTCTCGAAGAACGCCTCCGGCCAACTGGTGGTGGCGACCGACTGGGGAAACCTCATTGAACAAGCTCCCCGGGTCTACCAGCGGAACGGATCGCAGGAAATTACCATCGGCGGCGAATACACCGTGACCGGCCCTGCCTCGTTCGGCTTCAAGTTGGGCAAAGATTACGACCCGTCTCTTCCCGCGACCATCGATCCGGTGCTGGCTTACTCCACCTATTTGGGCGGAGCAGGTAACGATTATGGCGAGGGTATCGCGGTCGACAGTGTCGGTTCTGCGTATATCGTCGGCTACACCAGTTCGGGAAATTTCCCGATCGTGGGAGCGTACGATGCTTCCCAGAACGGCAACGATGACGTTTTTGTCACTCGGCTCTCGGCTAATGGTCGCTCGGTGATATACAGCACGTTCATAGGCGGGGCCAACGACGATCGGGGCGCCGGCATTGTACTGTTTCCATCCGGCCAAGTTGCTCTCACTGGTTACACCGCGTCGACCGACTTCCCTACTCTGGGCGCCTACGACGCCACGGCCAACGGCGGACTGGATGCTTTTGTCGTGCGATTGAATGCCGCAGGGAACGGCCTGATCTACAGCACCTATCTGGGCGGTTCGGCTGACGACCGCGCTCTGGCTATCGCGGCCGACACCACCGGTCGGATTTACATCGGCGGCGAAACCATCTCCACCAATTTCCCGACTCCGTCGGGATACGACGGCTCCGCGAACGGCGCGTACGACGGTTTTGTGGCCCGGCTGTCGGTCGGGGGAGCTACTTTGGAATACGCAAGCTACATTGGTGGGACGTTGAATGACGGCGTGTACGGCGTGGCGGTGGACCACAGTAATGTCGCCTACGTCACGGGGTATACCAATTCCGCCAATTTCCCGACCGTGGGCGCGTATGACCCCACCCACAACTTCGGATACGATGTGTTCGTGGCCAAGTTCTCGTCGACCGGCGCCACGCTCGACTATTCGACATATTTGGGCGGAACCGGAACAGAGTGGGCCAATGCCATTGCCCTCGATGCTTCAAAAAACATCTATATCACCGGCCTGACAACCTCCAACCTCTTCCCTGTCAGCAACGCCTTCGACGCTTCGTTCAACTCGCTGTATGATGCCTTCGTGACCAAGATCGCCGCATCCGGGACTACGCTGGTCTACAGCACATTCCTCGGCGGCTCAGCTGCCGATGAAGGCCTGAGTATTGCCGTCGACAAACTCAATCAGGCCGTGGTCACCGGTTACACTAATTCCTCCGGTTTCCCGACGTTCGATCCGGTGATGCCGCTGTGGAGCGGGGGCCAGGATATTTTCGTGACCAAATTCACGGAACTGGGAAATCAGCTGGTGTACAGTACATATGTAGGCGGGTCGGATGACGAAGAAGCCCGCGCGGTAGCTTTAGACCGGTTAGGCAGCGCCTACGTCACCGGAATCACGATCTCGCCGGGATTTCCGCTGTCGAACGCGTATGATTCGTCCGCCAACGGCGGATATGACGCATTTGCTTTCAAATTATCCGCTGCGGTCGATTTGCCCAGTATCTCACTGTCTCCTAGTTCACTGTCTTTCGATGCCGCCAAGGATGAAGCTCTGCCGCTGTCCAAGACATTCACCCTTTCCAACTCCAAGCCGAACACCCAAGTCCTGAAGTGGCACGTGTCGGACGACCAGCCCTGGATGACCCTTAGCGCCGACTCCGGTCAAAACAACCTCAAAACGGTCACCGTGAATATTAGTACGACTTCGATGACTCCGGGGGTGTACACCGGAACGATCACGGTCTCCAGCCCCAACGCCGAAAACAGCCCGCAGACAATTCCCGTCACGTACGAAATTTGGACGCCGATCCTGCCGGTGGTGCTCGTTCATGGCCTGGCCTCGGACACTACCGCGTGGAGCACGATGAAAGCGTCGCTGGCGGCCGATGGGGTATCGCAAGTATGGTCAGCCCCGCTCGATGCCTGCGGTTCGCCGAGCGAATCTCTGTTCACCGCGTCCCCTGAGTATCTATATCAGGGGAATGCCGCCAAACTCGCCGCGTTCATCACTGCAAGATACAACGCCCTCCCGGCCAATCTCAAGACGCGGGTACGGGGGTACGATTTTGTCGCGCACGGCATGGGTGGTCTGATCGTGCGTCGCTATTTAAGCCCCACCGCAACAGATTCCTGGTCACCGGTCAGTACGCATAATGTCGTCCTGCTCGGCACACCCAACGACGGGCTCGGTCTCATCGGCGACAAAACCAAGCTGTACAGTTGTAGCGGTCCGGCGACTCGTGAGCAACACACCCGCCGAATGTTGTTGTTCAACAGCTTCTATACCGATGCGATCGGCGTGAACTATTTCGGTGTCTGGGGTACTGGTGGTTGCTCCTCCGGCGGGACCATTCAGCCCGGATGCGGCGGTTGGCGAAAACTGGCCGGCCGATTCCTCGAATGCGCCAACGACGACCTTGTTCCGGCCACGAGCGTGGCGGGACAAAAAAACGGCGGAGTTGACCGCTACAACAGGTCCTTCGGCGTGAACGCTTGTTACAGCCAGCTTCCGGGCGACGGTACGGTCTATACTAATTATGTCAAGCCGATCCTCCAAAGTGCACCGCCGGCTTCGTTCGGCGATGTGGCGCCGGTTCAACCGCAGATCGGCTATCAGTTCGACTCCACGCTCACGGCCGGCGCCATCAAGTCCGGTTCGTTTGCGGTCGAGTCGAATACCAGTATGACGATTTTCCTGTTCGCGTCCGATCCCAAAGTGAGGTTCAAAATTACAACGCCCGGCAGTGTCGTGTATGACTCTACCAGCACCCTTCCGGATTCCAGTCGTATCTGGGTGACTGATTCGCTGGGTATACGGGGATTTTATGTCTCCACGGCGGCCGCCGGAACCTGGCAGTGGACGGTCGATGCCGGCTCGGCGAGTGCGGCGGTGAATTTTTCTTTGGTCGAAGCCATAGAAAATTCCGTCAAAGTGAACAAGTGGCAAAATCTCGTGTATCCCCTGAGCACCGACACGCTCCGCCTCATGGTCACAGCAAAAGCTAATGCCACCCGCATCACCGGACTGACCGTCATCGCCACCCCTATTTTCAACGACAGCACTTTCGGTGCGCCCTTCAATCTGCTAGACAACGGAGCGAGCGGCGACAGCGCATCCGCCGACGGAGTCTACGGCAAGCTCATCCCGAACCCCGATTCCGGGCTTTTGCGCTACAATATCAGAGTGACCGGCACAGGACCTTCAGGCGCAATCAACCGCTACTTGTCGGTTGCCGCCTACATTTCCGGGACCGCCTGCCTGTGCGGCAATATCGACGGTTCGTTCGACGGCTCTGTTGATATCGCCGATCTGATCCGTCTGGTCGATTTCCTATATGTCAGTCTTACGCCGCTGAGTTGTCCACGCGCCGCAAACGTCGATGGCTCTCTGGACGGCCAGGTTGATATCTCCGACCTCAGCTATCTCGTGAACTTTCTGTACCTTGGTGGGCCGCCGCCGGCCTGCCAGTAACAGAATTCCTCCACGATCCACCTTCATTATTAAGAGTATAGCCGATCAGCGAGTCGGCCTTCTCATTCGCCTGGTCGAGCGAGAGCGCTATGGTTTGCAGGTGCGACAGGGAGACAACCCCGCCGACAAACCTTCTTCGCGACTGAAATATTTGTGGTACCGCCCCTCTTTCAGCGATCGCAGGCCGGGGCAGTTCGGCCGATGCAGACGGAATGATCCCACCGGATTCACATAGTAATTTTCCGATTCGCGGGGTATCCCCCACAGACCGCGGTGATCCGCCATGGCCGACCGCTGGGCGTCAAGCAGTTCTTTTATCTCCGGTCGTTTGAGATCGTTGTCCGCAAACAGGTAGACATAGGCATATCCGGCCGCGATGATCGCCCGATTGACGAAAGTGGTGTCTACATACAGGTACCCCAGAATGCGGCCATACTTATCCCGCCGCGCATCACCGTAACTGATTCGACACGACTTCTGCAGAGCCAGCCGCGCCAGCAGCGCTTTCGCTTCATCGTGCAATGGCTCGCCCTGCTCGGGCGTATCAATCCCCAACAATCTCAGCCGGTCCCCACCGGTCAACTCGGCCGTGTCTCCATCAAGCACGCGGGCGACGGAGAACCGGTCATCGGGATGCTGGTCATGACCAACCCGTTCAACAAACCGAAATCCTACTATTAGTAGAACCGCGACCACCAGCGATGGCCACAACAGATGTCGCGTGCCCCGCTTAGTTCGCCAGCGTGCCATCTATCCGCACCTCCGACCAACCGCACAGGGTCGGCGTAACATGTATGAGCCGTTCCACCCGATCTTTTATCTCGTCGAGATGCGTGATCAGCAACACTCGTGGAAACGTCCGCGTCAAATTGGCCGGCGATGTCAAACGAGCTCCTTCCGCTTTTCGTCGCGTGATCCAAACACCTCATCCAGAATGACACACGCTCGGTCAAGTCCGGACGCCTCGGCGAGCGCCTCGCTGATTTCCAACCGCAGGCACAACATTGCCGGGTCCCTTTTTCCGGGAGAACCGATCTATGTCAAAGTACTCGCCATCGTCCCGGACGTGCAAGTTGTAATTCTCTTCAAGCGCGGCCGGCGAGTGCCGTCGTGCCGTCATCTCGTTTAGCGTGGTGGCTGTTAGCCCAACAGTCGCGGACCTATCCGGCAAATCATAAGCGCTCCGACATCAGGCGGCAATGTCGCCAATCGTTTTGCATGCAACACCGACTCGGCATCCTGTTCGTTCATTTTTGATATGATGACCTACCATTCCGCCGCAACCGCCGAACGCCGACGCCTAAGCTCGGACCTTCGCGCCGCCTCCGCCTTCTCGATCCGAACTCACGCCAGCTCCAACTCAAGAGTCTTCGTAGGTCGAAATCCCTTGCGGTTTCGACATCTTCCGTGGGCGGCAGACATCCTGTCCGCCCCGGCTTCAAACGGGCACATAGGATATGTGCCGCGCACGAAATGTCCATAGGCAGTTCGATGCTCCGCTCAAGGGTCGCCCGAAGGTCGGAGCATTCGCCCGCTCGTGGCCGTGCTCCCGCTATGAAAACGGGGCTTTATCAAGCTCCCGCTTTGATTTTTCGTATGCTCCCACGACCTTCAATCTCATCGCCGCCAATTTGTCGACATGCTCCCGACTCGATTCAAACTCCAGCGTGACTTCACAGGCATCTCCTGCTCCCGCTGACCACGATTTGATCTGCTCCATACGGGAGCGGATTGCAACATCACGGCCCAACGACCATACCACCACTTCGCATCAGCAGTCGTAGCGCGGGAGCCCTGTGCTCCCGCCGGTGTGCGGATGTTGCCACGATGATGGCAGGTGCGCGGGGCACCTGCCCTACTACTGATTCCCCTCTCCCACCGGGAGAGGGTGGCGCGAAGCGCCGGGTGAGGGGATTGCTCAGACACCGCTTCACAAAAAAAGGAAAACTCTTCCGATTACCCTTGACAATCCCGGACGATCAAGTACCTTTATGCCGAGCGTATGTAAATGGTTACACCGAATCTGAGAGCCAAAACGATTCGAACGTAGCCGACCTCTTTTGCAAGAACACAGATTGTTAACGACCTGAATCCGGTCACACGGGTTCACAGCGTCTTGCGGTGTCGCAGTATGCGTAGACGCATCCTGCACATGTGCAGTGAGACTTCGAAAACAATTGAGTCGTTCGCGTCCACAAATTTCCACCTCTACCTAACCCATAACTCGCTAACCGCCATACACTCACGCGGCGCAATAGTTGGAGGTACATAATTAGACAGACCCCAGGGTTAGAGTCCAGAAGCAAATTATCTTTAATGCTATTGAAAAATTTGGAGTTGCATTGGTTGGATGAACTCCGACTCCAAAATCAGGAATGACGATGGATTTGTTGAACAGAGATCAAGACCCGCGCTTCCCTAGACACAATTGCGGGACAGTGGTGAATTGCCACAGGAATGCCGATAACCTCGGCAGTTCCGGTAATTTGCCCGCTTTGAGAGATGAGTTCATGACTTTCCTTGTTTAAGGAGGAATTACATGTTGAAACGACTATTAATCGCAGTATTCGTTATAGGCCTCATCCTGGCCTTTGGCGGTACGGCATTTTCTGACAATCTGAACCGTGAAGACGCCAAGCAGTCGACTGCCGTAAGGCATCCGATGCCTTCAGTGGTCAAGCTGGGTAAGCACGTCGGCACCTGGCCGATGAACCAGCCCGCGCTGAATCAGAAGTACAACGGGAACATAACGCCGGTGCCTGCCGACCCGTTTGTTCCCGCTCCGGCTTCACCGGACACCACCAGTTGTGGTATTGATTACACCACCGGTGTTCCCGGCGCTTTCTACAACTACCCGCGCTGGGATGGTACTGCCACGGATCGCACTGCGATGAGCTTTGACGTCCGTACTAGCCACGAAGTGCAGATCACGGGAGCTAAATTTCGCATTTACAAGGTGTACGGCAGTCCTTCGTTGAATATCAAGATTCACCAGGACAACCTTGGCAACCCCGGTACAGTTGTGTATACCGAGACTAAGCCTGTGACAGTTCCACCGACTGGGGGAACTCAGACCTTTACTCTCACCACGCCTGTGACCCTGTCGAACATCGGTTCGTACTGGATCAGTGTTGGTATCGTGGGAGGGGCTTCTGACTCGCTTTATCTCGGCATGTGGTACAATACGGCGGGTCCCACGACGGGGCGCGCCCGATATACCGCCGACGGAATCAACTGGGTGATGTCAACTGCGGTCCCCAGCCTGGGCAACCTCGATGTTGATTTTCGAATTGCATCGGTTGAGTGCCAGTGGTACACGTCCTGCTACTCGAACGTCATCGATACGCGCGGCATGTATGGTATCAACATACCTATTGGCGCTTTCAGCGATGGGTCCTATGCCAATGGATTCGCCCAACGCTTTGTCGCCTCAGGTCCCGAGACCCTTACGGCCGTAAAGATCATGACTGTTGACGAGACCGCGTTTGGTGATCCGGGCCAGACCGTTTACGGTCCGACGAGCACAAATAGCATGGTTGTGTCGATCTGGGCTGACAGCTCGGGATCGATCGACAAGTCAACCGGCGCTCTGTACACAGAGACTCTGCCGGCTGGTCTTGCCAATTTTTATCCGGCGACGCACAACAACGGTTTTGCGGCGCCGATCCGTCGTGACACGGCGTACGTTCCGTTCCCCGGTCGTCCGGTGCTCATTGGACCGTATCATATCACGGCGCAAATGACCAGTAGCAACCCGGCCGATGGCGCGCCGTACTTCCGCTTTGGTGTGGATAACAAGTTCGGCGGCGGTTCTGTGAACTTCACCGCTCCGGGTGCGACCTGGGAACGTGTGGCTACCAATCCAGTCTTCATCCCGGAGCTTATTGGCCCTGCGTACGACGGATCATGGGACATTCGTCCTCAGCTCTGTCGGGACGAGTTCTCAGTGTGCAAGAACACTGTGCTGTATGATTATCCTGCCATGTATGATTATGCGGCAATGACACCGACGAGCATTCGCGGTGGCTTTGCGCAGAAAATCAAAGGCAATCCTGTCAACCGCGTTGAAAAACTCCGGTTCCAGGTTGACTGGGATGGCGGCCCAGCGACTGTTGGAATCATAGCGAAGATCTGGTCAGCTTCTACCTATGGTCCCGGTACGGCCCTCTACAGTCAGGTTGTGCCTAACGGCTCGATGACATTCTATCCTGGGTGGACGGAAGTGGTAATCCCCGGGGGCGGCGTTCAAGTCCTCGGCGACTTCTATGTTGGATACGAAGGATACTTTGTCGATTCTGTGACTCCGGATTATTTTTATCCTATGTCTGAGGACGGCGCTCACGCCGGAACTCACGTCATGCAAAACGGTGGTATCTGGGATTATCGTCGGAGTGCTCCGGCGGTCCCGAATCACTGGCGGAGTCTCGCCGATACGCTCGGCTATGACGACAATATGATGGCCGAAGCCGAATTCTGCTCGATTCCGGTTCAGGAACGCCCCTGCGTGACCGAAAACGACTGGCCGACGCTCCAGCACGACTTTGCTCGTACCGGCGCCTCAGGCATCGCTCTCGGTACCGACGCCTATTGCCGACTGACACTTAACTGGCAGCGCCAGCGGCCGACCGGTCGCGGAGTCAACCTCAATGGCCCGATCATCTGGAACTCCAAGATTATCTGTGCCTTCTCGAGCGCGACTGTCGGTACCTATGAAGTGTTGGATCTGGCGACCGGCGCTACATTGTATAGTTTCGACGCCGCAACCTGGCCGGACGATATCGGCGGCAACATCCGTTGCACGCCGTCCCTCGCGACGGTCAACGTTGCCGGCACGCCGACCCCTGTCCTGTTCCTGTCCGGCGGTAATCCGGGCTCGATCGGGGCCTTCGATATGTCGGCTTTCCCGGTCGTTACCCGGCTTTGGTCGGTTAACGGAAACAACGGGTATTTGGGTCACACTGCCGGTATGGGCGCCACTCGTTATGGCAACATCCTGTTCCTGACGGTTGGCGGTACCGAAGTAGTGTACTGGGCGGCTGACGACAACCTGGTCTATGCGGCTCATGCCTCGACAGGTCTGCCTTTGGCGTCGTTCAAGGGCGGCAACCTGGTATACACGCCGTTCAATCTTGGCTTGAGTTCCCAGAAGTCCGGCGCGACCGACGGCATCCTGCTGTACTACGCCTTGTTCAACACGGCTGGCGACGGCAAGGTGATGGCGGTCAATCCGTCCACCGGAGTTCAGGCGTGGGTATTCCCCTCCGGCGTGAATACCTTAAAGGGTTCGACTTTGTTTGCGAATCAGTCCGCTGAAACGTTTGAATGCGGCGTCGCAGTTGCCGATGGCGAAGTATATGCGAACTCGCGTATGCTGACCACGGTAAGCACTCCGCGTCGTGGCGTGATGTATCGTCTGAAAGCGCTTGACGGCTCCATGCTGAGCGCTTCGGCTTCCGATCGTGGACGCACCACTCACCCGACGATCGACAAGAATCGGGTGTTCGTGCCGACGTTCCCGAACGCGGCCCAGCCACAGCCGGCCGGTGGTTCTATGCTGGCGTTCCGTCGTTCTGACGGCGCGCTGATGTATGCCACCAATAGCATGATCAGCTCCGATCTGGGCGGCCAGATTGGGTACTTCACTGAAGCTCTGCTAACTTGCGAGCCCGACTCTTCCGACTGGCTCTTTGCTTTCAACACTGCCGGCTATTTGAGCTGTTTCAAAGCCGACAATGGTAACGAAAGTTTCAGCCGTCGCGTCGAGCACGGCTTGTCTGGTCAGGGCAGTC
>JBGOTX010000040.1:0-9438 GCA_041476705.1 Candidatus Zixiibacteriota bacterium | reverse complement strand
GAGATAGTATTTCGAGCCGGAGTTGTTTGCCCGTCCGGAGCGATTGATCGATATGTTGACACCAGCGTGTTTCTCTCCGGCAAGGTAGTTGTTCATTTTCACAAAGCCGATATGTTTGGCTTGTCTATAGGTTTAAACTACATCCCATTCTCGAGCCAGACCCAAGAGGTCGCGTTTAACCGATCCGGTTATGCGAGCACGGCGATGCTGACGAGTTCAGAGAATGCGTGGGGACTGGTAATCGGTGGGCAGTTTGGATCGTTGTCCCGAAACGCTTTTTTTCGACCGTATGTGGACGCGGGCGTCGGAATGTATATGTTCAGCAGTGACAATAAATACCATGCATTGAACAGCAGCACCTTTGAAACCGATGAGATTGTGGATAATACAGACACACGGTTACGTCCGGGGGTTGAATTCGGCTTCGGGTCAGGGCTTTTTTTCAAGCGAACCTGGGGACTTGGGATGGATTTCACTTACAACTACGTTCTTGGTATTCGGCACCCCGGTCCGACGGGCGAGGAGAAAAGCAGCGTTCGCTTCTTCGGCGTCAGTCTTATGGTCATTTTTCAATTGGATCATCTGGAAGGAAAGTGAGTGAGCCTCGCGGGCGCACACAGAGCATCCCAGAGTTGCCGTTTCACCGACGATAAAAAGCCCGGTGGCTCCTCCACAGGCATTCCGTCCCGTATCGCAATTGAGTTGAAATTCATAGGAAAAGGAGATCTTCATGAAGGCGTATTGTACCGTGTTGTTCCTCGCCTTACTTCTGAACGCCATTCCGGTATCCGCAAAACCGAAATACATTCTGATCAGTGACAGCCTTGCAGCCAATGCCGACACGCTGAAAGTGAACAAGGGGGCCCAATGGCTGAACAGAATCGCGAAATGGAGTATTGGTGATTACGTTGTTGCTTCCAGCAAGTACGGCGGAGAAAGCGGAAGCACGAAGGGTAACCTCATCAAATCCAAGTCAGAGAGCAGATCAATTGAGAACTTCTCGTTTGTATTAACCGACAAAACCGCTGATTCTGCGACGGTAAATGCAGCGCATAATACAATCGTTAATGAGCGACACAGTACCCCCTTGGGTAACGGCATTCACCTCGGGAGCGATGAGGTGGCGCAGGAGTCCGATAGTTTCACTGCAATTATTGTCATCAATAAAGACACGATTGAGTCGTGGACGCTATTCATAGGCGGAACTCGAGGCGGCGATACCGAGGGTACCTACGAGGCCTATCTATCGAGTGGAGAAAGAAAAATCCTCCTTTCTGCCGTAACCTCGAATAAGGATGGAGGTAGCAGCATTCTGGGAGGTGCTTTTGGATATGAGTTCATCGAAAACGGGCGGTCACTCGGCGCAGTTCAGTATCGTGGTGGAGCGTTCGGAGTAACGTATATGGTCTGGATGCACAAGGGTCTCGACGCACGAATGAAGATCTTACTTGCCTCGGCCATGACCGCTGTTTTGCAGCTGCGTACATAGAATGGGGTTGTACGAACATGGAACATTTCTGATTGACCTCCCCCCGTTTCTGGTACCAATCGTTATGTTAGTCCAGCCACCGCCAAAGTCAGGGGGTTTGGGGGCTGGATTGTCTCTGGCGCCGGGGGGGATTGCCTGCTGGACCCCGGGTCGTGGCCCGGGGTGACAAGACAGGAAGATGTCGAAACCACAAGGGATTTCGACCTACGAAGACGAAGACGAGGAGAGATTGCTTCGGTCACGCGAAGCGTGTGACACTCGCAATGACGTACGGGTGGGGTGGGGTGAGAATAGGTTACATCGTCGTAGAGTCCTCGAAAGGGCGGATAAGGGGGTTGAACAGGCCGGGCAGTGGGTTATATTGCCCGGGCCAATGGATAAGACCCCAAAAATGAAGGCCGACCAAGGTGACCCAAAAATGGCCGACCTGAGCGCCCCCAAAAAGGCCGGGCAGGGAGACACGGAATGTCCGGTCAGAGCCATCTTATGAAGGGCGAACAAACCTCCGGCGAAAAGCCGGATCAGAGTCGGCCGCAGACCCCCTCAAGAGCTGAAGTCTGGCGGATGTTCGACCGGATTGCCCATCGGTATGACCTGCTCAACCACCTGCTGTCGTTCAACCGGGATAAGGCGTGGCGGCGGAAAATGACCACGCTTCTGCCCAAACGGTGCAAACTTGTCCTGCTCGATCTGGCCACCGGCACCGCCGATCAACTTCTGGCGATCTTCAACTCCGGTCAGATAGCCAGAGGTGTCGGGCTTGATCCGGCCGAGCAAATGCTGGCAATCGGCAGGCAGAAGATCGAAGAGCGTGGTCTGGGCGACAAGCTGACACTGCAAACCGGCTCGGCCGAGCAGTTACCGTTTGCCGACCGATCTTTCGATATCGTCACCATGTCATTCGGAATCAGAAATGTCACCGACGTATCATTGGCGCTGAAGGAAATACATCGCGTGCTCAAACCGGAAGGGCGGGCGTTGATTCTCGAATTTTCGCTTCCCAAAAACGGACTTTTGAGGCGGACGTTTCTGTTGTATTTCCGGCATATTCTCCCCCGTTTGGGCGAATTGATTTCGGGGGATGCTACGGCGTACCGATACCTTAATCAGACAGTCGAGACGTTTCCGTACGGCGAGGATTTTTCCGCGCTGATGACCAAGGCCGGATTTGTTGATGCGCGCCGGACGCCACTGACATTCGGCGTGGCGACGATTTATCAGGGGGACAAACGATAATGGCGCCGATCCGGATAGACATCGCCGAAGACGTCCGCGAGGCGATCTTGCAAATCAAGAGCGAGATGCGTTCCCGTCTTGCCCAATTGCCACAGAGTTCGAAAGGTCGGCCGGTATTGATTCGGGTCGAAATTCCGGTGCAGGATTTCCCGTTGTTCAGATGGGTGTGCGCACAGCCGAAGGTCGAAAAAGTGTACTGGCGGGATCGCGACGCCACGTTTGAAGCAGTTGGACTGGGGGTGGCCGACCGGGTGAGTGTCGGCGGAATCGGACAGTGTGGAGCCGTGTTCGATCACATTCAAAAACGATTGGCCTCGAGTGAACTGAACGCCCGGTACTACGGAGGATTCCGGTTTGACTCCACCGCAAACGGGGTATGGGCTGATGAGTGGCGGCCTTTTGGCGGCGGTCAGTTCTGTTTGCCGCTGGTCGAAGTATACCGGAACGGCGGCGACACAATGGTGGCGGGACAGATCGTAGTCGATTCGGCTCGTCCAGTGAATCCCGACGCTATGCTTGAGCGGTTCGATCAGTTGTCGATACTCGCAAAAGTGGCGGTAGCGGGTCGCCCCGAAGTTATTGCCCGGACGGATAATCCCGATCTCGGCGATTGGCGTGACCGGGTCCAACAAACGCTTGGGCTGATCAGGACAGGCGCGCTTGAGAAACTGGTGCTGGCGCGACGGGTGTCGATCCGGGCCGACCGAATGAATGAGCCGATGGCTCTTTTGATGCCGTACAATCAGGACTCCGAGTCGGCAACTCAGTTTGCTTTTCAGATCGACAACCAAAGATCGTTTCTCGGCTCTTCGCCCGAACTCTTGTATCAACGCACCGGGCGAAGTTTGTATTCAGAGGCGATCGCGGGCACCCGTCGGCGAAGTATCGACCCCGATGAGGACAGACGGTTCGGCCAAGAGTTATTGTCATCGACCAAGGAGCGGCGCGAAGTTGATTTAGTGCGGGATGGAATCGCCGAGACTCTTGGGCCGTTTTGCGAAAGCTTGCAGGTTGACTCCGCGCCCCACCTGTTGGAGGCGTCAGGCGTCCAGCATCTTCGCTATGCTTTCCGGGGCAATCTTCGTGATGGCGTTTCGGACACAGACCTTCTGCCGGCGATCGCCCCCACCTCAGCCGTCTGCGGGTCGCCACGGCAGGCCGCGCTTGATCAGATTCGCACTCTTGAATCGTTCGACCGGGGCTGGTATGCCGGGCCGGTCGGCTGGGTGTCCCGCGATGCCGCGACGTTCGCGGTCGGGATCCGCTCGGCGCTTGTTCATGGTGTCGATATCCATCTGTATTCAGGGGCGGGAATCGTGGCGGGAAGCGATCCGGACGCCGAATGGCAGGAACTGGAATCAAAAATCAAATCGTACCTGACGGTGCTTGGCCAATGATCCCCACTACGCTCGACATCACTACGTTGTGGGGGAATCTGGTTATCGAAGAATTAATCCGGTGCGGCGTGAAGACGTTTGTCGTCTCCCCCGGTTCGCGCTCCACGCCGCTGGTGCTGGCATTGGGTGGGAATGCAAACGCCAAGATAGTTACACATCTCGACGAGCGCGGGGCCGCGTTTTTTGCCCTCGGACATTCACGCGCTACGCACCGGCCAACCGCGTTGATTTGTACATCGGGGACGGCGGTTGCAAATTACTTGCCGGCGGTGATCGAGGCCTCGATGGATGATGTCCCTCTGGTCGTGCTGAGCGCCGACCGCCCGCCGGAACTTCACGAGACCGGCGCGAACCAGACCATTGAACAGGCGAATCTGTTCGGGGAGTATTGCCGGTGGCGGTTTACGATCCCGTGCCCCGATGAAATGATACCGCCGGAATTTGTGCTGACCACGATCGACCAGGCGGTCTATCGCGCCATGCGAACACCGGCCGGGCCGGTGCATTTGAATTTCCAGTTTCGCGAACCATTCATTCCGCGTCTCGATGCGCCGGTTGCATCGGGGTATCTACTATCAGTGCAGAGCTGGGCTAATACTGATCGGCCATTCACCCGGTACACGGCTCCTGAGTTTGACATTGCGCGAGACGAGATAGTTCGGATCGCTGATACGATCTCACGCGCCGAGCGCGGCCTGCTGGTATTAGGCCGACTAAAACAGACAGATGCCGAACTCGCCGCGATAGCTGATTTGGTTCAGAAACTTGGCTGGCCGGTCGTGACTGATATCGGATCGGGGTTTCGGTTGGGTGGAAGATGGAGCGATGATTTGACATCGCCGCACCTGCCGTTTTTCGACCTGACCCTGCTCAATCCAAAATCCGGCTGTGACCCAAAATGTGTTTTGCATCTCGGCGGTCCGCTGGTTTCGCGGCGGGTAACCGAGTTTTTGCAAGCCCTGTCAAAGGGCGAATACATTCTAGTCAATAACCACCCGTTAAGACAGGATCCGGGGCACCGGGTAACGAGGCGTCTCGAGTGCGACATTGTCTCTTTCGCCCGCGCGTTGACGCTCAAGCTGACTTCACCCGCCCGAAACTCGAACCACACGTCTTTGATTAATGCCAACCGAGCGGTCGCAGAAACGCTCGCGACAAATTTGCTAATGCCGAACGCACTGTGCGAGCCGCTGGTTCCAGGGATTATCGCGAGCGAGCTTCCGTCCGGCCACGCCCTGTTTCTGGCCAGCAGTATGCCGATCCGGGATTTCGATATGTTCGCGCCGACCGGAGGCACACCGGCAAAGGTGGGCTGTAATCGGGGGGCGAGCGGAATCGACGGCACGGTGGCTTCGGCGGCCGGATTCGCGCGGGGGTTGGGTCGACCGGTAACCCTCGTCATCGGCGATCTGGCGCTTTTGCATGATCTCAATTCACTTCTTTTGCTTGGCAATCAGGCCGCGCCGGCGGTGACTATCGTAGTGATCAACAACGGTGGCGGCGCAATATTTTCGCTGTTGCCGGTCGCCTCATTAAGCAAAGATGTCACGAGCGCCATATTCAACGACAAGCCGGAATCGTATGAGCAGGAGATCGTTGAGAAGCTTTTCCTGACCACCCACGCCTATCGCTTTGAGTCGGCCGCCAAAATGTTTGGACTCCAGTATTATCATCCCGCTACTGCCGATGAATTCCGCCGGACATATCGTGAGGCGGTGAGGGGTAACAGATCGACTTTGATCGAACTTACATTCGACTGGCGATCCACGCGAAAAATTCGCCGGGACCTGCAGGACAAGATCGTCGCCGGTTTGAATCAAGTCATCGACCATGCCTGAACCGCTTTTATCGTTTGCGAGAAATCACCGACCGGGCAAACCGACGGTGGTTTTTCTTCACGGTTTTCTCGGAGACAAAGATGACTGGACGCCGGTGATCGACGCGCTTGGCGATCAGTTTGACACGATCGCAATCGATCTCCCCGGCCATTCGATTGGTCATCCCTCAGCGACTGACCTGTTCGATTTTGACACGTGCGGCGCGGCGATTGCCGATCTGCTGACCGAGTGTCAGGTCGAGCGATATTGCCTGATCGGATATTCCATGGGCGGGCGAATTGCTTTGCATCATGCCATTTGCCACGCCGCACAGTTTCAGGCGCTGGTGTTGATTTCCGCCAATCCCGGACTTAGAGCCGAAACCGAACGAATCAGCCGTCTGGCCGCAGATGAACAATTGGCGACCGGACTTGAAACCGAGGGGCTCGAGCGGTTTATCGACCGCTGGTATGAGCAAACGATGTTTGACCGGCTTCGGACCCGCTCGAACTTCGGACAAATTCGCGCTCGCCGACTCGCCGGTGATCCTGCTCAGCTGGCCCAGGCGCTTCGGCGGTTTAGTGTCGGGCGTCAACGGTCGCTCTGGCCCGAACTTACCGGCTTGAAAATTCCGGTGCTGGCGGTAGCGGGGGAGCTGGACACAAAGTATGCCGGTCTCGCGCGACAGACCGCCGACTTGTGTCCGCAGGGGAAACTGTGTATCATTTCACACGCCGGACACGCCGTGCATCTGGAAAGACCGCTCGAACTCGTTCAGGCGTTGCGGCCGTTTATCACCGCTCACACGTGAGGACCCGATGGCATCGATTAGCTGGCAATCAGTCGGAACATACACCGATATTTTGTATCACAAAGCGGACGGGATTGCGAAGATCACGATCAACCGCCCCAACGTGCGCAACGCCTTCCGACCGCTGACTGTGTCTGAAATGTGCGATGCGCTGGCCGACGCTCGCGAGGACCCGATGATCGGTGTGGTGATTTTGACCGGCGCGGGAGACAAGGCATTTTGTTCGGGGGGGGATCAGAAAATTCGCGGCGACGCCGGGTACAAAGATGAAACGGGCGTGCACCGTCTGAATGTGCTCGATTTCCAGCGTCAGATCCGCACCTGCCCCAAACCGGTGATCGCCATGGTGGCGGGATACGCTATCGGCGGCGGGCATGTGCTCCATCTCTTGTGCGATCTGACCATAGCCGCCGACAATGCCGTTTTTGGCCAGACCGGCCCGAAAGTTGGGTCATTCGACGGCGGGTATGGGGCCAGTTACATGGCGCGGATTGTCGGTCAGAAAAAGGCGCGCGAAATCTGGTTTCTTTGCCGCCAGTACAACGCCGCGCAGGCGCTGGACATGGGATTGGTTAACACAGTCGTGCCGCTGGCGCGTCTGGAGGAAGAGACAGTGCAATGGTGTCGCGAGATTCTGGCCAACTCGCCGCTGGCTATCCGCTGTTTGAAAGCCGCGCTCAACGCCGACTGTGACGGTCAGGCCGGATTGCAGGAATTGGCCGGCAATGCCACCATGCTCTATTACATGTCCGAGGAAGCCCAGGAAGGGCGCAACGCCTTCAACGAAAAGCGTAAACCGAATTTCGGCAAATTCCCGCGCCAACCCTAAGGGAGCCGGCATGCCTGCCTCACCTGTGTCGATCTGGTTGTCGGCCGCGCGCCCCAAAACCCTCCCGGCCGCCGCCGCGCCGGTCATTGTGGGGTGTGGATTGGCCATGGGTGACGGCGCGTTCTCGCTGGTACCATCGCTGGCCGCACTTCTGGGGGCGCTCTTAATCCAGATCGGTACCAACTACGCCAACGACTATTACGATTTTGTCAAAGGGACCGACACCGCCGCCCGGCTCGGTCCAACCCGCGCCACCCAGGCCGGACTGGTCACACCAGCACAGATGAAACGGGCAACGGTGCTGGTTTTCGGGCTCGCGTTATTAGTGGGCTGTTACCTGGTCTGGCATGCGGGGTGGCCAGTTCTGCTGATCGGTCTGCTGTCCATTGCGTTCGGCTTGCTGTACACGGCCGGGCCGTTCCCGCTTGGATATAACGGTCTGGGGGATATTTTTGTCCTCATCTTTTTCGGGCCGGTGGCGGTCGGCGGAACTTACTTTGTCAACACGCTCGAATTCAGCAGTCAATCAATCATAGCCGGTCTCATGCCCGGCCTATTTTCAGTCGGGATTCTGACCGTAAATAATCTGAGAGATATCGACAACGACCGGGGCACCGGCAAGAACACGCTGGCGGTCAGGTTCGGACAGTCGTTTGCGAAAGTCGAGTTTTTGGTGTGTGTGACAGCGCCCCACGCCGTGGCGGCATATCTCGCGGTATCCGAGCGCCGCTGGCTGGCACTTATATCGCTGGTTCCGCTGGCCTTGACCATACCACTTGTGCGCACTATTTGGACAGCGACCGATGGCCCGACGCTGAATCAAGCTCTTGGTTCGACGGGTCGGCTGCTTATGGCGCATGCCCTTTTGTTTTCGATAGGTTGGGTACTGCTGTGAAGATCGTTCGCGTACAGATATTTCGGTATTCACTCCCGTGTGTGCGGCCGCTTGTTTTTCTGGGGGAGCCGATAACTACCCGCGACGGGTATCTTCTGGCTATCACCGATGATTCCGGCGCGACCGGCTATGGCGAATGCGCGCCGCTTCCGGGATACTCGCGGGAAAGCGGAGCCACAGCGCTTATCTACCTGCGTATCGCGGCTTTTCGCTATCGCAAAGCCCTTCTGAACAACGTGCACCATCTGACGCAGGCCAGAGCGATTGCGAGCGAAGTCGATGTTCCTTCCTCGGTGATGTTTGCGGTCGAATCGGCTTTGCTTACGCTCGGCGCTCGGCTGGCACAAAAGCCGGTAGCGTCCCTTTTGAACGAGCAGTATTCGCCGACAGTCGAAATAAACGCGCTGGTCGAATCGACCGACAACTTGGAAACACGCGTGACGACGCTGGCGGCCAATGGTTGCCGCGCCGTGAAAATGAAAGTGGGACGGCGAAGCGTGTCCGAGGATATCGCCGCCGTGCGGCGGGTTCGCACCTTGCTCCCTGAGTCGGTATCGCTCCGCCTCGATGCCAACCGGGCCTGGTCGATGGATGATGCGATCACATTCGCTCGTGGAATAAGAAATTGTCGGATTGAGTTTATCGAAGAGCCGCTCAAAGACAGCGGTGGACTGGCTGAACTGCACCGACGAGAACCGCAACTTCCGCTGGCGATTGACGAGTCGGTGCGCGAAATGTCGCTCGACCAAATACAGTCGGCGGATTATGTGAGCGCGGTTGTTATCAAGCCGACCATAGTGGGAGGGATTGCCCGAACGTTGGAGATCATCCGAATCTGTCGTGAATCCGGCAAGACGCCGGTGATCAGCGGGTTAATTGAATCTTCGCTGGGGTTGTCGGTCCTTGCTCATGTGGCATCGGCGTCGAATCTCGAAGTTCCGATTGGTCTGGATACCGCCCGTTT
>JBGOTX010000039.1:0-9503 GCA_041476705.1 Candidatus Zixiibacteriota bacterium | reverse complement strand
CGACCAAGGTCGGATTGCCGAGGCCAAGCAACTGCTGGATTTGGTATTGACTCGCGATCCGAGCTTTGCTGAAGCATGGGTAGGATTGGGCATTTGTTATTACAATATGCGACAATACGACAGTGCGCTGTTCGTAGCCCGGGTCGCCGACGGTCTGAATCCCAACAATCCCGGAGTTCTCCACAATATGGGGCTGGCCTATCGGGCGTTAAATCAAGTCGACGCCGCCGAACTTGTATGGCTCCGGTCTGTCGCCATTGACTCCACATTTGCGTCGCTGAATCTCGCGCATCTGTATCGAGATCAGGGGGACCTTTCCAAATACCTTGATTTTCTGATCAAAGCCGCATCGCGTCCAATAGCGGGCCGCGACGAATTGAAAGAAGCCGCGCAGGAACTGATCAAGAAGCGGCAATTCTCCACCGCCTCGGTGTTTCTGAATCGTCTGTTAGCGCAGGGAAGTGACAGCTCGTACGTGCGGGAGCTTGTCGACAAGTATCCCGAACTAAATCTGAAGCGATAAGACTGCACTTCACTTTCCCTATTCATAGTGCCCCACGGCCCAAGCCGACCCCGAAACATGATTGACTTCGCCCGATGTCCCGCCATTTATGGCGGGTTCTTCTCTCAATCCCCTCCAAAATCCCTACCAACATCCCACAGAACACCAATCCGCCCCCAAAGTGTATGACCATGTCTTATTCATTTCAGCGAACTTCAGAATCCGGCTCTATTTCTCTGTCTACCATGCCTCTTCGCCTCGTCGCCGCCGATAAACACAAAAACGGGAACCCCTAAATTTACCGAAACGAACCCAATTTTCACCCCCTCCGCCAAAAAAATGTTGCGAACTTTTGCCACACTCATTCCGTAGATGACAATGACGATCGGCGGGTCGACAGCGACCGCCGAGGGCAAGAGCGAGATCCGGTCGGGGTTCTTGCATTCTGCACCTTGAAACCAGGCGTACAGTGGTACGTGTTACAGAAAGGCAGGATGTGATGAATGCAGATGTCACCCGAACCGGTTGGCGGAGCATTCCACTCGGCGCAACACTGTGTACGCTACTGACAGTATCGGTGTCGGCGATCGGCGCGCCGATGTTCAAACCAAAGCTCGAAATCGCAAGAGCGTCGGGGAAGATCGCCATCGACGGCAAACTCGATGACGCGGGTTGGAAAAACGCCCAACACATCAACCAGTTCGTGGAGCGAGACCCGGGTGACAACACAGCGCCTGAAGTAGCGACCGAGGTTTATGTCACCTATGACGACGCTAAGCTGTATATCGGCTTTGTCTGTCATGATGATCCGGCCGGTTTGCGCGCTACGATGAGCCAGCGGGATCAGTGGTCCGGCGATGATGCTGTCATCGTGTATCTTGACACCTACGGTGCCGCGGCCTGGGCCTACCAGTTTATGGTAAATCCATACGGTATACAGAAGGATATGTTGTGGACCAGCATCGGACCGCAAGACCTGGGGTTCGATGTAGTTTGGGAATCAGCCGCCAAACGAACCAGTTCGGGATACACCATCGAAATGGCTATTCCATTCGCCGGCCTACGGTTTCCTGACAAAGACATTCAGAGCTGGAGGATCGATTTTTGGCGCAATCGACCGCGTCAGACCGTCTCAGTTTACTCATGGTCGGCCAACGACAGGAGCGAACAGTGCTTTCCCTGTCAATGGGGGACGATCGACGGCATTCAAGGTGTTCATCCCGGCAAAGGAGTCGAGGTCCTGCCGTCCATGGTAGCCCACCAAAGTGGCGCGCTGGTCGATGACTACAACCCGAACTCATCCTTCCACAACGCGGACGTAAAGGGAGAGGGGTCAATCGGCGCCAAGTACTCGCTGTCTTCGGATATTACCCTGGAAGGAGCATACAATCCGGATTTCAGCCAGATTGAGGCCGATGCCACCCAGATTTCGGTGAACTCCACTATCTCGCTGATGTATCCGGAGCGGCGACCTTTCTTTCAGGAGGGGTCTGATATTTTTCAAACGCTGTTCAATTCCTTCTATACCCGCACGGTTAACGATCCTCGATATACCGCCAAATTGACCGGCCGCCACGGGCGAACCCGCATTGGATTTCTTTCGGCTTACGATGAGAATAGTCCGTATATGATTCCGTTGGATGCGAGCAACCTGCTACAGAATGCCGGCAAGAGCTTGGTGAACGTGCTTCGCGCCTCGCGCCAATTCGGAGAAAACTCTCAGGCGGGGTTTATTCTGACCGACCGACGCTTCGATGGCGGTGGCTCCGGCTCGATTGCGTCGATCGACGGCAACTTCAGGTTGTCGAAATCCTATTTGTTCATGGGGCAGTATATTATGAGCCACACGGCAGAGCCGGTATTGGGGCCGGCGTACGGTGGCTTGCGGTTCGATCGGGATAAGCACACGGCGGCGTTGGACGGCGAGTCCTACTGGGGGGATGCAGTAGTCACCCGCCTCGACCGAAGAACCCGGCACTGGAAGGCGTACATCGGGTACAATCACGTTGCCCCGGCCTACCGCACGCAAACGGGGTATGACCCGGTGGCCAATCACCGGACCGCGGAAATGTTCAGCGGCTTCGCGATACTGCCTAAAGGCGGACCGGTCGTGAGAATTGACCCGCAGGTCTACTACAGCCGAAGGTGGGATTTCATTACCGGTGTTTGCCGGTTCGACCAGCTCAAGACTAGTCTGGATGTTACGACCCGGCTGGCCCAAACCCGCATCGGAGTCAACTTTGAAAAATTGTATGAGCGCTGGCGGGATCAGCCGTTTGACGGCATGTGGGAATCTGGCGCCAACTTTGACACGCGGCTGTCAAACAAATTGGGTAGCGGAGGGTATATCGTGATGGGGAAGAACCTGGCGCGATTCGTCCCGGCAAAAGCGAATGAGCTCGGCTACGGTATGTATTTAGACCTGAAACCGGTTGATCGCCTGACAGTCGGCGAACAGCTTGACTATTTCCGCATGAGCCGACCATCCGATGGCGAACGGTATTTCAGCGGGTACATTACCCGCACCCGCGCCCAGTTCCAGGCGAATAAAGCGCTCTCGTTTCGCCTGGTCGTGCAGTACGACGATTTCTCGAAAGCATGGAATGTTGATCCGCTGATGACCTATCGCGTCAGCCCGTTCTCGGTATTTTACCTGGGATCGACTATTGATTACAGCGAAGTCTCGTCGTACCCGCCCGATACCACGCCGTCGCGGTGGCGCAACACCTCCCGGCAGATTTTCATGAAACTTCAATACCTGTTTCAGGTGTGATCGGGAGAATATTCTGAAGATTGTGACAAGACACGCCCGGGGCCTGAGTGCCTCGGGCCTGTCCGGTTAGTGGTGCGGTAATGCCCTTGTCGGCCCTGAAATCTCTCACCATTCGGGGTGAAGCGCCTTGATCAGATAAAAGCACCCCGCCGAAATCAAACCTGCGGCCGGGATCGTGAACAGCCAGGCCCAGACGATTCGTCTTGCGACACCCCACTTGATACCGGAAAGTCTGCCCGTAGAGCCGACTCCAACAATCGCGCCGGTGATGGTATGGGTCGTGGAGACGGGAATACCGAAATGAGTTGCGCCGAACAGGGTGATCGCGCCGGCCGTCTCAGCACAAAAGCCGCCGACCGGCTTGAGCTTGGTGATTTTCATCCCCATCGTCTTGACGATCCGCCAGCCGCCCAAAGCCGTGCCCAGCCCCATGGCGGCATGGCAGGCGAGAATAATCCACAGGGTGCTGGGGTCGGTCAGCGAAAGATGATGATCGGTACTCATCATGCCGCCGGCCATGAGCAACGCCATGATAATCCCCATGGTCTTCTGGGCATCGTTGCCGCCGTGTCCCAGAGAGTACAGTGCGGCGGAAACCAATTGCCCTTTGCGGAACCATCGATCAATATCAGCCGGTCGCCGCCGGCGGAAAATCCAGTACACGGCCACCATGAATGCCAGACCAAGGCCCAATCCGATCAGAGGCGCGAGTGGTATGAACTTGACGGTCTTCCAGATATGCTCCCAGCGAATAACATCCAATCCCTTGTAGGCCATACCGGCTCCGGCCACGCCGCCGATCAACGAGTGCGACGAACTGGTCGGCAGTCCCAGCCACCAGGTAATGAGATCCCAGACAATCGCGCCGAGAAGGCCTGCGAGAACTACATAAACATACGTGGTGTCCTTGCCGTCGATTTTCACAATCTTCGCCACCGTATCAGCCACCCTCGGGGCAAATATGAACATCGCCACAAAATTAAAAAACGCCGCCCAATAGACGGCGATACGAGGACTCAGGACGCGCGTAGAAACTACTGTGGCAATGGAATTGGCTGCATCGTGGAAACCGTTGATAACATCGAAAATCAGGGCGACCGCCACCGTCCCGATAATCACCATCATGAGGGGCGTCATGGTCAGGAGGCCTCAATAACTATGCCTTGAACGATATTGGCCACTTCCTGACATCGGTCGGTGGCCCGTTCGAGACGTTCGAATATCTCCTTCCATTTCATCACGAGTATCGCGTCCTTCTCGTCTCTAAAAAGCCGCATAAGCGACTGGCGGAGAATTTCGTCGGCTTCGGTTTCGGCCTGATAGACCGCGATACAGCAGGTCTGAATCTTGTCGCTTTCTTTGGCCAGACGGGGGAGACTGCGGATTGCGCCGTCAATCTGCGTGGCGGCCACGACCAGAAGCTCGGTTAGCTTTTTGAGCTCGGGTCGGTAGTTGGTCATTTCATAGAGCATCATGCGCGAGGCGGCCGAGTCGACCGAATCGATCACATCGTCGAGCCGGCGCATCAGCCGGTGGATGTCGGCGCGATCGATCGGAGTGATAAACGTGGCATGAAGGGCGTCGATACACTTGTGCGTGACATCGTCGGCCTGGTGTTCGATCTCCTTGATCCGGGCGGCCCGCCTGATCAACTCGGACGGCTGCGAGGCGAGCTCGTCGAGTTCTTTACAGGCCTCAATCGACAACACGGCGTGTTTCTCGAAAAAGTCGAAAAAGCTGGTTTCTTTTGGCAGTAATCTCTTGAGCATGAGGGGCTCCGTCTCTACAATGTTGGCGCCTGCCGCCTGTCAGCGACAATTGCTACCGATCCCTGGTCGGGGGCAAGCTTAACACAATCCGCATGTCAGGTCAAGTGGGGGGCGGGCTCATTTTTGTACCGAGAATGGCCCGGTGTTCGGCCGGCTACTCCCGGCCAGTTTTAGGTTGCAACCGGGTGGACGTTTAGCGTTTATAAGCATGGAAACCAAGGATATCGCCGATGATAAGGAGCAAGATACGATGAAGAAGACATTGATTATGACCTGCCTCGCCTTCTGCCTGCTGGCACAGGCGGCGGCCTCCCGCGAACATGCGTTCGGTCTGGGAATTATTACGGGCGAACCGAGCGGAATCTCCGGCAAGCTCTGGCTGAGCAACAAGACTGCGGTCGACGGCGCAATGGCCTGGTCGCTTGAAACGAACGCCAATTTTCAGATCCACGGCGATTTTCTGATGCACGAATACAACATGATCAAGGTTCAGAAGGGGAGTCTCCCGGTTTATTATGGCATCGGCGGCCGAATCCGCACTTGGGACAACGGCCGAGACGACAATATCGGCGTCCGTTTTCCCTTCGGCATGAACTATATCTTCCAGAGCAAGCGGCTCGATCTGTTTCTGGAAGTGGTCCCGGTGCTCGACCTGTCGCCTTCGACAGAAGTCCAGTTTAACGGGGCGCTCGGGTTCCGGTATTTCTTTTAATCGACGGAGCGCGGAGCGTGCCAACAGGCAATCTCTGCGCCCGTAAGCGGCATAGAGTGTTTGTGATTATCACAGGAGGGCACCGTGGATAATATGTTAGAACTCGTGCGGTTTGTGCACGTGATCAGTTTCGTGTTCATGTCGATTCCGCTGTTTAACCTGATTGTGGTGAACGAGCGGGCCGCCCTTAATCTTCCTTTCAACTATCACGTTGATCGTTATATGGAGAATATCATCAGAAAAGGTGCGACGCGATGTTTCTCGTTTCAGGCAACCGTGTTTATTTCCGGCCTATTACTGCTCGCTTTTGGCAGTCTTGGCTTTGATGCCCTGTGGACAAACTGGGTTGTTGTGGCCAAGGCAGGACTCTTGGTTGTTCTGATGGTGTTGTTGTCGTACGTCCATTTCCGCCTTCAGCCAAGAATTGACTCGTTGTTAGTGAATCTGACGGCCGATTCAGCCGTCCCGCAGGAACTGGTATCGAGCGTGAAGCCGTTGCGGGTGCGGCGCAAGAATCTGGCGACTCTTTGTCTGTTCCTTGTCATCACGGAGATCATTCTTGGCTTGCAGGTGTATTCCACGATAAGTCCGCTACTTACCGTGACACTGATTGTGCTGGCAGGCCTATTTGCGCTTAGGGTGAACAAAACGCTGATTCGATTCGGATGGATTTGACAGCGGCGTATCTTCAACTTGGGCGGAGTAGAGGACGTCGATCGCGAAGAACTCGGCTGGCCTGTATCTGTCGGGGGTAAGAATGGGATGGGAGAGAGGGCTCAAACGATATTGGGCTTGATTAGCATTTGGGGTGTTCCAATGCACCATTCAGACCCTCAAGGAACTTCCGGGTTGTGCCGACGTATAAGCAACTATGTCCTCATGCCCGCAAACTGTCGGACTTACGCATCTTGCGGCGGTCATATATCCCCGAACAAAACACTGGAGTTAGGCCGTTATGAATAAGGTCGCACAGGTAAATATCGCCTTTTGGGTCATGAAGATCTGCGCGACCACGCTGGGCGAAACAGCGGGGGACCTCCTGTCGATGACAATGAACGTGGGGTATGCCGTCAGCTCGGTCATCCTGCTCGGCTTTTTTCTGGTCTCCCTCGTGACTCAGCTTAGAACGAGCAGGTTTCACCCGGTGCTCTATTGGACGGTGATCCTCACCACAAGCACTGCCGGCACAACGATGTCAGATTTTATGGACCGAACTCTCAAATTGGGATATGCGAAGGGCTCACTGATCCTGATAACGTCCTTGCTCGTGGTTCTCGCCGTTTGGCGTCTTAGCCAAAAGTCACTGTCCGTCAGTAATATCCAAACCACTAAGGCGGAGCTGTTCTACTGGGCGGCCATATTGGTTTCCAACACTCTGGGCACCGCCTTGGGAGATTTTCTGGCCGATAATTCCGGATTGGGGTTCTTGGGCGGAGCCGCTCTTATCGGAAGTCTGCTTGTAATAGTCGTTCTGGCCACATACCTGACCCGGCTCAATCGAGTCATGTTGTTCTGGGTGGCATTCGTTCTAACGCGTCCGTTTGGAGCAACTTTTGGCGACCTCCTGACCAAGCCAGCCATCAAGGGCGGGCTCGGTTTCGGGACGGTCGGGTCTTCTGCAGTCCTGGCTTGTTTGCTTGCAGTATTCATTATCTATACGAGTATGGCCGCAAAGAGGGTAGCCGCTCAGCTTGAAATCGAGGGATAACTCCTCGCTCAAAAACCACCTTGTGCCTTATCATATCAGCATCTAACTTATTGCCGTATCTACTATTGCCGGAGTGGTGGAATTGGTAGACACCAGGGACTTAAAATCCCTTGTTCCGTGAGGAGCGTGCCGGTTCGAGTCCGGCCTCCGGCAGTTTCATTGTGCGCCGCCATCCCCCAAGTCTCGGAATGATAGACAACAAACTTGGTCCAATCAAAAAAGCCCCCGCCGATCGGCAGGGGCTTCTCGTCTACCGACAATGGACCTCAGTGAGTGTTCACGTAGTCAATCGAATTCCAAATTAGGTCTTTCGCATATTTAAAATTGTGGATGCCTTCGGACCGGTCTTCCTCAAGCATCACGAAATTCCATACGGCTCCAGCCATATTCTTATCTGCAATGGTCGCTGTCTTCGCCGTGTAGGTCGTGTCGGAACCGGTGATAGTCCGGCTGACAAGGCTCTTTGAGTAGAGAACTTTACCCAGAGAATCCAACATTCCCATGAACTCGGTCTGGTATCCCTCGACGGTACCATCCTTATCATAATCACTGACAGTGTGCGAAGTATCCGCAATGAAGTCGTAGGTGTTGGTCGCTTTCGCGTGGCAGGGAGTGCACTCGGCGGCGAGATTGTAGCCAGTTGATTCTTGGACCATGTTCCAGCTATGGCCGCCGACATTGTATCCATTATGAGTCAGAGGATTACCCATGTGACAGCCGATACAGCCGTTGGTCACTGCATTCGCGTGGCCCGATGTATTATAGGTCGCAGTACCGAATTGCCAGCCACCGGTGCCCTGGAGCATGTCGGCTTGAGGACCGTGATGCGGGCCGAATCGGTTTGTCGTGGCTTTGTTGTCTACTATTTCAGCCCTGACGTCGGTTCGGTTGTGATGACACTGGGCGCAAAGATTGGCCTCGCCGTGATCAAACACGACCGCATTGGCAAGGGTGTAAGCTGATTCGATACGAAGCGACATATTGCCGCGGGTATGCGGGTCATGACAGGTAAAGCAACCGATGGCGCTCACGTTGTCATATGGTCCGGCGATTTTGCCGGAATCTACCCAGAAGATGAAGCCCTGCTGATCGTGGCACCGCGTGCAATCGCTTCCGCCGCCACGGTTGGTATAGTCAACATTGTCGCCGGAGGCGTGAATCGAATTGGCCCATTCCCCTTCGGCCTGTAGTAGCGCACCCGTTTCATCATTATGACACTTCATGCAGGCGTCGGCGCCCGTAAAGCTACTGCCTTGAACGATTGTGTTAGTGACCTTCCGCTCGCAACCAAGCGCTACCAGCAACAGGGCGCAAAGCAGAACTGTCCAAATCATTGTGCGTTTCATCTGTCCTTCTCCTTAGAATTGCACGTCTTTTATGAGACTTACTTCAACTATATTTGCCGTGTAGAATTTGTTCAGTACCAGGAAATCATCGAAGTTGTACGCGTTGTATCGGACTTCAAGCCGGTGGCCCTTTGGGAAGTTGTACGTCAGACCGAAGTCGAGATTGAACTTCTCGATATCCTGATTTCGCTTGCTCCGATAATACGTGCCGCCGAAATCCAACGTGACGTTCCTGACCGTTACCGGATAGATGTGGCCCGTCACGACATGATCAGCGAATTCATAGCTGGTGCTGTCGCTCCGGTTCTCGAATTTCCCCACATAGTAGGAATACGTAACCGTCAATCGGCCCAAGCTGGGGCGATTCAAATTGAGTTCAGGCGAGAGCACGTTATAACTGACTTTGCTGTTCAAATCGTCGTTGCGGCGAATACGGCCATCCCAGCGGGCTGAGACATCGCCCCAGTTTGACTCTGTGTACCTGGCCATGAGCGAATGGCTGGTCCGATTCTCGTCACCCATCAGCGTCACGCCATCGGTGACATCAGCTTTCCTCGTCGCGAGGCCGCCGCTCAAGTACCATTTAATCGTGGGCCGTGCCCAGGCATTAGCCAGGAAGCCATCGGATTTTGTCCGGTTCACGAAGTCGTCCGAAACACGGTTTTCGTAACCAACCCGCGCGCCGCCCCAGTG
>JBGOTX010000038.1:0-9554 GCA_041476705.1 Candidatus Zixiibacteriota bacterium | reverse complement strand
AGGGACAGATTATCCGATTCGATATGCAGATCAAACACCGCCGGGCGCAAATCCACCGATTTTGCCCCATCTTTCGTCTCGCGCTCAAACGGAAGCGCGGTGGCGCTTGTGATCCGGTCAATCTGCTGTTGAAGTTGAGTTGCATCCGACCAGAGAGTGAGCGGAACAGTATAGACCACGCGATTGATGAGCGCCGATAGAGAACCGGTCTGACCAAACACCGCTTTGGCATCGAGAATCTGCATGCCATCGGGCAAACAACGGCGGATATCGTCGAGCATATGGGGGAAAAGATTGGTCTCAAGAAGGATGTCGAGATACTCCGCTTCCGAGGTAAATCCGAGCGGCAGAGGAGGCCCGAACGACAGCTTCATGGTCGGATTGAATCCCTGACCGTATTGCACAGGGATTTCGGCCCGGCGGAGAACCCGCTCGATCAATCGAAGATTATCCAGATGCGACATATACCGCAGACGGGCCTGTTTCCCCCATCGCAAACGCAGGCGATTTTTGGTCGGCGCCGAAGTTGATTTGACCAGCACCTTCTTCTTGCCGCGACCGTACTGCGCCAGGTCAACCGGCGGCGAGGTGGCCGTGTGGCCGGTCGACGAACTTGGCGTTTCGGATGATTTTTCAGCAAATGTTTCACTGCTGGTGCGCTGACGCTCGGCGATCAAATGGTCAACCGATGGCCCTTTATCAATATGCCCCCACGGCAGTGGAGCCGAGAAAGGAATCGCCCGCCGATACCCCAGCGGATCAAGACCGTGCTGTTCAAACGCCTTTTGCCACAGGTCCGGTTTGCGCTCCTCGTCCCAACCGTCGAAGCGACAACCGAGCCGAAAAGCCGTCTCCACCACATCGCACAACTCCCGCCCGCCGCGCTGGAAGGCGCAGTCGAAATGGTTCATGAGCGACTCGGAGTATTTGTAATGAATCTGATGGTGACGAGTATGTCGGCGGATCAGCTCCACCCGTCGCGACAATTCCTCCTGCGGGCAGGCCTCGTCCCACTGAAACGGAGTGTGCGGACCGGGAATAAACGCCGACAGCGTCACGTTGATTGTCTTCCGTCCAAGGGTGTTCTGGCTCAACTCGTAAACCTGACGACAGATATTGGCAATGCCTAAGAGGTCTTCATCGGTTTCGGTCGGGAGTCCGACCATGAAATACAGCTTGATGGTCGTCCACCCTTTTTCGAAGGCCAGCCGGGTGGTTTCGAGAATCTCGGCATCGGTGATATCCTTGCGCACAAACCGGCGCAATCGTTCGGTGCCGGTTTCCGGGGCGATGGTAAATCCGCCTTTGCGCACCCGCTTGACCGCATCCAACAACGCCGCCGAGATCGTGCCCGGTCGGAGCGAGGGGAGGAACAGACCGACCCGTCGGCTTTCAAGTCGTCCGGCGAGCGTGGTCGCCAGCTGATCGATTTCTGGATAATCCGAGGTGGACAAGGACATAAGCGAAACATCGCTGTACCCGGTGGCGGCCAATTGGGTTTCAGTCTGCTCCACAATTTCTGAGCGTGGACGCGGCCGAACCGGTTTGTACATCGGTCCGGCCATGCAGAACCGGCACCCCTGTGGACAGCCGCGCATTATCTCGATATGCAGATAGTTGTGAACGGTTTCGATGAGCGGGACAATCGGCTGGCGTGGATAGTATTCCGGCTTGAGCGTAACTGCCACGCGCGCCTTGATCCGCGCCGGAATATCGTTGATCAACGGCCGCCGCTCCGCATCGTACAGCGCCGGAATATACGCCGACTTTACTTCACGGGCAATCGCTTCCAGTTTTTCGCGGCGCGACGCGGATTTCATTCGGTGAAGAATCACCAGAATTTCCGGCAGTCCCTCTTCGGCGTCTCCGATGAAGAACAGATCGACAAACGCGGAGATCGGTTCCGGAAAGTACGCGGCGGGGCCGCCGGCCATGATGATCGGGTGATTATCAGTGCGTTCGGATGATCGCAATGGAATACCCGCAAGATCGAGCATGCCGAGCATGTTGGTGTACACCAGCTCGTTGACCAGCGTAAAGCCGATGGCGTCGAAATCAGAGGCGGGACGCGATGATTCAAGTGAAAAGAGCGGGATATTCTTCCGGCGCATGAGCGCTTCGGCGTCGTGATCGACCGCAAACGCCCGTTCGCACAGGAAGCGGTCATCGGCGTTGACGACATGATACAACGTCTGCAGGCCGACATAGGCGTGCCCCAACTCGTACCGATCGGGATAGGCATGAAGATAGGCAACCCGCCCTTCCGGGTGCTTGACGATTTGCCCCGGTTCGCCGCCGGAATATCGGCCGGGCTTGATGACAAACGGGAAAAAAGTGCGTTCTAACAGGTCGCGCATACGTTCAGGTGCTACGGTTACTCTTTCGTTACGGGCGAGGCAAGGATAACGGGATAAGTCGGCGGACGCAAGTCGGGGGAATGGGGTTCCGTCAGGGTGTGAGTGGATTGATGCAAGCCCCTCATCCGACCTTCGGCCACCTTCTCCCAAAGGGAGAAGGGATACAAAAAGGATTTCTGGCAACATATTCACCCCAAATTCCTCTCCCTCCGGGAGAGGATGTCACGAAGTGACAAGTGAGGGGGACGCAGAATTGTCAGCGCGAAATCAACTTGGGAAGCAAAACCAATTAATTTCCCAAAATGGGGCAGACAGGATGTCTGCCGCCCACGTTCCCCCCTACTCCAGCGTCAGGTACGGCACGGCGTTGGCCGCCAGTTCCCCCGCGCCAAACTTGGTAAAGCGGAAATACCCGGCCGCGGCGATCATTGCCGCGTTGTCGGTGCAAAGCGTCAGCGGCGGGAAGAAAAAACGCTTGCCGACCCTGGCCAGTCGTTCGCCGAGTTGTTCCCTCAGGCGGCTGTTGGCGGCCACCCCACCGGATATGGAGACATCGGTGATATTTCGGTTCATCGCGGCGGCCACGGTTTTTTCAACGAGCACGTCGACCGCCGCCGCCTGAAACGAGGCGGCAATGTCGGCCCGATGCTTTTCAAGTTCAGTAGCGCTTAGCGACTGCACGTGAAGGGCTACCGCCGTCTTGAGCCCTGAATATGAGAACTGGTATTCCTCGGAGCGAACAGCCCGCGGAAATCGTACGTACGTTGGATCACCCTGTTGAGCTAGACGATCCATCGCCGCGCCCCCAGGATACCCCAGACCGAGCACTTTGGCGACCTTGTCGAACGCCTCACCGGCGGCGTCATCGCGGGTCTTGCCCAGAATAGAATATTCTCCGACGGAAAAGACCTCGACCAGCATCGTATGTCCGCCCGATACGACCAGTGTCAGATGATGCTCTTTCAATTCGGGATGCGCAAGCAAGTTGGCGACGAGGTGACCTTCGAGATGGTTCACCGGCACAAACGGAATACCGCGCGCGAACGCCAGCCCTTTGGCGAATGACAGCCCGACCAGGAGTGGTCCCACCAGCCCCGGCCCCATAGTGGCGGCGATCAAGCCCAGGTCGCCAAGCGAAACCTCGGCTTTATCGAGGGCTTCACGATAAATCGGCACGATCGTTTTGAGATGTTCCCGGCTGGCCACTTCGGGCACGACCCCGCCGAACTTGGTGTGAACGTCCTGAGACAGGATGATGTTGGACAAAATCGTGCGACCAGAATCGACCACCGCCACCGAGGTTTCATCACACGATGTTTCGATCCCCAGCGTGAGCACTATTTTTCCTCGATGATCCGGACCGAATCGGTCGACAGATGGGCTACGCTGAAATTCGACGGACGGTCGACTTTGAGCTTGGCTCGATGTGCGGCCGACTGCTCGCGGTAGTCAACCGACACGATCAGTGCGGTGCGATTGAGCAAGTCGATATCGTCGGGCGAGCCGGCCAGGTCTACCCGCACCAGCGGCGGATCTGTCACGACCGATGCTCCGGGCGGGGCATTGAAAATGACCACCTGCAAATTGTCGTACGTTCGTGTTTTCGACGGCACCACTCGGACCATCGCCATCACACTGTCCGGCACAATCCGGAGATTCGAACCGGCCGGGTGCTCCACGGCAAGTTTCACGGCGGTGTCGGCGCGAAGACCCCGAAAAGTTCTGGTTTCAGTCGACAACGACGGGAGTTCCTTGATAACCGAGCGCGGTCCGACCACGGTCACCTGTTCAGGAGAGACATCCATTCGTCGGGCCACTGCAAACCCGTTATCGGCGGTGGCCGCTATCGCGGGTGTCACCGGAAGGCGGAGGACAAACTGGTTGTCGATATCGAGCGTGACGGTGGCGGGACTCAGGACATCGTGTATCTTGATCCCGACCGCAGTACTCACCAGATTCAGATTTGAAGGGGTCAGTGAAATGACCTGCTGGCCGACCGGCAGTGACACCGCACTCAGCCGCACCCCCTGGGCCTGCCATTTTTCACGCAATAGTTGCTTGCCGGTGGCCGTCACGCCGGCTATGACGGTATCGGTAAGATTGTGCACGAGCACCAGATTTTCCTTGAGATCGACCTTGGTTATCGGCAGGTGCACTTCGTAGTTATACGGCTTCTCGGTTGCGACATGAAACCAGATCAACCCGCCGATCAACAGCGAGAAAAATTTCGCCCAAAGGTTGTCCAGTATTTTCAGCATAAGCTACTCTCGTGACGCTATCACATAGACATGGTACACAATGAACCAACCTGATTCAACTGCTTATGGCAAAATGCCTGTTGCGTTAGTCGACCCGCTCCGGGTCGTTCCACCAGAACCGGGTGAGTCCGCCGTCGGAACCAATCCAGAGATAATCACCGTCGAAGGCCAGGCAGTTCACCCGATCGGACGGAAGACCGTCGTCTATCGTGAATTCCCGGCTGATCGGTTTGGCGCGGTCGTAGTGAATGAGCCAAATCCCGCGATCCGACGCCACCGCGGCCACTTTATCGTTGACGGCCAGCGGACGACGAACGTTGGAGAAAAGGGCAAGTCGGTACGGCTCGGTTTGAGCGGTCTTAAGATTGACGCGCAGAAGACCGTTGTCGGCGGACATCCAGAGAAACCGACCGACGCGCGCGATATCGTATATCCGGTCAGCCGTAAACTTTCCCGGATCGAGAAATTTGCCTATCTCGCCGGTTTTCAGATTCAGCCGGTAGGCGCCGTAATCGGAGGCAATCCACAGATTGCCGTCCTGCGGTTCCAGGTGAAAAATCCGGTGACTGCCCAGCAGGCGGGGCGCGATGTATTTCACGGTATCGTTGCGAAGCAGGCACAGCCCCGCCGACGTTCCAACAAACAGCGAGTCGGACAGATGCGCAAAACAGAAAACCGAATCATCCAAGAGACCGTTGCGCCCGTTGAGTCGGCGGGTGACCTGTTGGCTATTGCGATCCATGGTCAAAAGTCCGGTGGGTGTGCCGATGTAGATCGCGGCGCTGTCGGCCAGAAGCGAAATTATGTCACTCGGCGAAAAATTTGGGATGACTCCAGCTTCAATAAACTCAGAACTGAAATCCGCCGTATTGAACTCCGTGATCCCCTGGCGAGCACCGCCGTCATACAAACCGGAAACCACCAAACTGGAGTCGGCGACGTACATCGCATTAACTCGATTTTGAAGAAGCCCACACTGCAAAAACTCAAGCTCCAGCGAACCGCCGGGTGTCCGGGCCGGGCCAAATCCCCAGGTGCCGACCCAGAGATCGCCGGTGTTATCCTGTATGACGGTCGATATCGGCACTTTCCGTCCTGACAGATCGGTGAGATCCCCTTGAGAGAAATAATTGAACCCGGCCGGAGGAATGAGGTCGGTCGGCACCGACGTGTGCGCGTAGACGGTATCAAGTTCGGGCAGGGTGTTGCGCGGGTACCAGCGATCGAAGAACACATCAAAATCAAAGTACCCCAATTCCGTCTGCGCATAGAGGTGATCGTCAAAGCGCGTCACCCAGATGCGCTTGATGTCCCGGGTGTTGAGTCCGTCCGAGCCGGTTAGCGGGAGTTCCCAGCGGTGGGCCAACTTGTCGTAGCGAACGACTCCGTTGGTTGTGGCGAAATAGACGTGACTGATGGAGGCGGCCACCGATTGAACAAAGTGGAAACTGCTCCAGGTGATCATTTGCCCCTTAAGGCGGGTAGCTGAGGCGGTCGACGCGATTATCAGCAACAAGGCAAATACTGTAATCGAAATACGATGGATTATTCGCGCACAGCGGGTGAGGTAAGCGGCAGTCATGTCAGGCACTCGTGCCCAGCGCATCGAGGACGCAGGCGGTTAAGAGCGCGGCGCCGTAGGTAAGCGCCTGTTCATCGGCCTTGAACCGGTCGGAGTGCCAGGGTTCGTTCGCCTTGATTTTCTTGTTCATGATGCCCAGCCGAAACATGGCTCCGGGGACCTTTTCGAGGTAACAGGCAAAGTCCTCACCCCCCAAAACGACCTCGGTTGTAACAATCCTGCCAGACCCAAACAACCATTCGTAGTTGCGGGCAAAGAGCCGGTTCGCCTCGGTGTTATTGGCGAGCACCGGATAGCGGGCTATTTCATTCATGTCGAATCGCGCTCCGCGGGCCTTGCAGACACCGGCTACCGTCCGACGGATCAGCACGGGCAAGCGGCGGGCAACGGCAGGCGACAGCGCACGTGCGGTGCCCGTTAGGGTTACGTTGTCGGCGATAACATTTCTGGCCGTGCCACCCTCGATGCGGCCAAAGGTGATCACGACAGGCGATATCGGATCGATCTCACGCGAGATGATCTTCTGCATCGAGTTGATCACTTCAGCGGCGACCGCAACGGCGTCGACGCAGGTGTGAGGGCGCGCGGCGTGCCCCCCCTTGCCATGAACGATCAGATCAAAATCGAATACCGAGGCCATGGTGACGCCATCGCGAAGTCCGATCCTGCCGGTCGCGACAGTCGGATCAACGTGAAGACCGAGAATAAGCTTAACGTTCCTGAGCGCGCCCTGTTCGATCATCGGTCTGGCCCCGCCGGGCGGCATCTCCTCGGCGGGTTGAAAAATGAAACGCACTCTGCCGCGAAAACGGCTCCTGAGCTTGGCCAGCACCGCCGCCGATCCCAGCACGGTGGCCATATGCATATCGTGACCGCAAGCATGCATTCGGCCGGGAACTTTGGATGCAAACGGCACGCCCGATCGTTCGTTAATGGGAAGGGCGTCGATATCCGAGCGGATCGCGACCACTGGACCGGGGCCGGTGCCCGAAATTTCCGCCAGGATGCCGGTGGGGAGTTTCAGCGGAAGAATTTTTGCTCCCAGAGCGCGAAGCTTGATTTTCAAGAAGCCAGTTGTGTCAAATTCCTGGGTTGACAGCTCTGGGTGGGCATGGAGATGTCGCCGCCATCGGACCTGTTGGGTATATACCCGGTCGGCAACCTGACGGATTTCGCGACAGAGTTGGTCGGAAAGTGGCATTATTGATTTCCTCCTTCGCCGCCATCGCCCGATGCCGGTCTATGAGTGGGAGTGTACAGTTCTTCGGATCGACGGCGATACTTGTTGGCCTCGAGATGCGCCAGGCGAAGCGGTTCAGGGAGGCGATATTCACGGAGACACCGTACAATAATATCCCGCGCGAAAGTGAGGTCACACTTATGGCCGGGGGATATGAAGATGGGCTTGACCTTATCTTTGCTTCGATATGCCACCCCGACCTCGCGGCCGCGTAACATAATCGGCTGGGCGCTTCCCTTGGCATCTTCAAGCGGGCGATGCTCCCCGGCCAGCAGACGCCGCGCACACCCGATGGTTGGTCGGTCAAACGCCACCCCCACGTGGCAGGCGGCGCCGCAAAAGCTGGGATGCGCCAGGCCGTGACCGCTGACGACGATCAGATCGGCCTCGGTTTGGAGTTTGGCCAGGGCATTCATGATGATCTGTCCTTCGCGGAAAAACAGGAGCCCGGGGTAGTACGGAAACGTGACCCGTTCGTAGTACAACGCCCGCTCCACAAACCGAAATTCGGGAAAGGTGGCGACCACCGCTCCGCCATAGAGAATCTCTCCGCCCGTGCCGTAGTCGATCTCCACGGCGGCAATCAGTTTCGGCTCCGGCGCGCCGGCCTGTATAGTAATCCGCGGAATAGTCTTCTCGACAATCGCGGTCGCTTCGTCGCGGTATTCCGGCCAGTCATACGCGATGGAATACTTCATGATCTGCTCAGGCAAGCCGTAATCCGACCCAACCGGGGTCGGCATATCCGTCCTTTCCAGTCAATTTACGACCGCCCGCAGGCAGGTGTCAAGGACCCGCAAGGCGAGCTTTCAGTAACCCACCAACTTTCCGGTCGGCCGCAGAAGATTATACACCGGCTGAGCGGCTTGGCCGGTGGGAATGTCATAGGTCCATTCGATCTTTCCTTGCTCCGGCTTTGTTTACTGCCGATACTTTCCTGAGAAAGTACAGGTGGACGCGGCGTACGCACGTTTCGACGGCAAGATTATTCGAAGTTAATCTGAAAGACAAATGGGTCTGTTTTCATCATCCAAGAAGAATCAGCCGCCCCGTCACAATGGGTGGCGGCACGACGTGACGACGCCGTCGCTTGCTGAAGTTCACTCCAGCGTCTATGTGCCGCAGACAGCCGGTTTCTGGCGAAAACTGTTCGCCTTTAGCGGTCCGGGCCTGATGGTCTCCATAGGATATATGGATCCGGGTAACTGGGCGACCGATCTCGCCGGCGGGGCGCAGTTCGGATATACCCTACTGTCGGTCATTCTCCTGTCCAACCTCATGGCGATGTTGCTTCAGTACCTGTCTCTCAAGCTCGGTATCGTCACGGGGCGCGATCTGGCCCAGGCCTGCCGGGATCACTTCAGCCGGCCGGTCGCGCTGACTTTGTGGGTGCTGTGTGAGATCGCCATTGCCGCGTGTGATCTGGCCGAAGTGATCGGCTCCGCGATTGCCCTCAATCTTCTGTTTGGTGTTCCGCTGGTGGTCGGGGTAATTGTGACGTCTCTCGATGTCATGTTTGTGCTGTTCTTGCAGAATCGCGGCTTCAGGGTGATTGAAAGCATGGTCGCCGGTTTGATCTTTCTGACCGGTCTGTGCTTTATGTATGAACTGATTGTGGCGCAACCGTCGCTGGCCGGAATGGCCGGCGGACTGCTTCCTTCGCCGCAAATTGTCGTCAACAAGGAAATGCTGTATATCGCCATCGGCATTCTCGGCGCCACGGTCATGCCACACAATCTGTATCTCCATTCGAGCATCGTGCAAACCCGGGCTTTCCCCCGAACCGACGACGGCAAGAAGCTCGCTATTACCTATGCCGCGATCGATTCCACCGGCGCCCTGATGTTCGCGTTTTTCATCAACGCGGCGATTTTGGTTGTTAGCGCCGCCGCATTTCACGGCACTGCGTATCAAAATGTCGCGGATATCAACGATGCCTACAAACTGCTGACACCCGTACTTGGGGCCACCTTTGCCAGTACCTTGTTTGCCATCGCACTGTTGGCCTCGGGTCAGAACTCCACTCTGACCGGAACCATGGCGGGGCAGATTGTGATGGAGGGATTTCTTGACCTGCGCCTTCGTCCCTGGGTGCGCCGCCTCTTGACTCGTCTGGT
>JBGOTX010000037.1:0-9586 GCA_041476705.1 Candidatus Zixiibacteriota bacterium | reverse complement strand
TGACCTTCCCCCTTCAGTTGGTCCAGTCATAACCTCACAGTTTCAGGTTTTTCAGTCAACAGGTTTTCGTAGTTCTTCGCGAATTCGGCCGGGGTCAGTTGGTTGAGCGACCGATGCGGCCGGTTCTCGTTGTAATCTATCCTCCAGGCTTCGATCTTGGTGCGAGCGTCCGCCAGATCGTAGAAGAGCTGTTCGTTAAGGCACTCCGTGCGGAGCTTGCCGTTGAATGACTCGATAAACGCGTTCTGCTGTGGCTTGCCAGGTTGAATGAACGAGAGTTTGATCTGATGACGATCAGCCCACTGATCCAGCGCCACACAGGTAAACTCAGGACCATTGTCACAGACGATGACCTCAGGTAAGGAACGAGTGACGGCCAGATGATCGAAGAAGTCAGCCACCAGTTGACCACTGATCGACCGAGCCACCAAGATTCCCAGTGATTCCCGGGTGAAGTCATCCACGACCATCAGACACTTTAACCGCTGACCGGTCACCAACTGGTCCGATACAAAATCCATGCTCCAGCGCTGGTTTGGACCTGCCGGAACAGCCGCGGGGACTCGCACGGTACGGGCTCGCTTGGAACGTCTCCGCAATCTGAGCGAGAGGCCCAGTTCTCGATACAGTCGTTCCGTCCGCTTGTGGTTCACCGGGTACCCCTGACGCCGTACCAGCACGTGCAGTCGCTCCTGACCCCACCGGGGACGAGCCGCGGCCAGGGCTTTGAGGATATCACGAAGTTCATCGTTACCATCGGGCTTCGCTTCATACCGACAACTCGATCGGGGCAACGGCACCACCGTACAGGCATGCCGCTGGCTCATCTCATACTGACTGGTCATGTAGCCCACTACACTTCGTTTGGCAGCGGGCTCTACCAGTTTTTTGACAGAACGTCCTTCAAGGCCGCATTGTCCAGCGAGAGATTCGCCACCAACTGCTTGAGACGACGGTTCTCCTCCTCCAATGCCTTCAGCTTCTTGGCCTCACTGACTGACATCCCCTGGTACTTCTTCCGCCAGGCGTACACGGTCCACGAACTCAGACCGTACTTCCGGCAGGCATCGGCCACCTTCAGGCCGGCCTCGACTTCCTTCAGGATGCCAATAATCTGTTCTTCGGTGTAACGGGATCGCTTCATGTCCAGACCTCCTCTAGGGTAACATACTACCCCAAATTCGAGGTTTCAACTGGACCAGTTTATAGGGGGAAGGTCAATAGTCCCGTGTTTTGGCTTGTTCTGTTATCAAACTGTTAGAAAGGGCGCTTGTCGAACGTGGACTCATGCTTGACATGTTAGTGAAATTGAAATTGGGCCAGTTTGAAGGGAGAAGGTCATCGCCAAGCCAAGATTTTGGAAAGGATCATCGAGCCGGAACGGGTCATGATGTTCCGTGTGCCGTGGATGGATGACCAAGGTACGGTTTATGTCAACCGCGGTTTCCGCATTGAGATGAACAGCGCGATCGGCCCGTACAAAGGCGGTCTGCGGTTCCACCCGTCGGTCTATCTCGGCATTCTCAAGTTCCTGGCGTTCGAGCAGGTCTTCAAAAACAGTCTTACTACCCTGCCCATGGGCGGCGGCAAGGGCGGTTCGGATTTTGATCCGAAGGGGAAAAGCGACAATGAAGTGATGCGCTTCTGCCAAGCGTTCATGAGCGAGCTGTTCCGGCATATCGGGCCGAACACCGACGTTCCGGCCGGCGACATTGGCGTTGGTGGTCGTGAATTCGGCTACATGTTTGGTATGTATCAGCAAGCTCCGCAATGAATTCACCGGCGTGTTAACGGGCAAGGGTCTTAACTGGGGCGGTTCGCTGATCCGTCCCGAGGCCACCGGTTACGGTGCGGTGTATTTTGCGGCTGAAATCCTTGGCACGCGCGGGAAATCGATGAAAGGCATGGCCTGCTTGGTGTCCGGTAGCGGCAACGTTGCCCAGTACACGATCGAGAAAGTCAACCATCTGGGCGGCAAGTGCGTCACGGTCTCCGATTCCGGTGGTTACATTTATGATCCGGAAGGGATCGATGATAAGAAGCTTGCGTTCCTGATGGATCTGAAGAACGTCCGTCGCGGCCGCACCAGAGAGTATGTCGACAAGTACAAAGGTGCAACCTACACGCCGGTGGATCCGAAGCTGGATCACAATCCGCTGTGGAATCACAGGGCCGATTGCGCGTTCCCGAGCGCCACTCAGAATGAAATCAATAGCAAGGACGCTCAGAATCTGGTGAAGAACGGCGTATACTGCGTCTCCGAAGGCGCCAACATGCCCACGACACCGGACGGTGTCAAGGTGTTCATCGATGCCAAGACCCTCTATGGTCCGGGCAAGGCGGCGCTACCTCCGGTCTGGAAATGTCCCAGAACAGCATGCGCTTCAGCTGGACTCGCGAGGAAGCCGACAACCGTCTGCACCTGATCATGAAGAGCATCCACAAGTCCTGCGTGGAAGCTTCTGATCGGTTCGGCACGTCGGGCAACTATGTCAACGGCGCGAATATCGCCGGTTTCCTCAAAGTTGCCGATGCGATGATGGATCAAGGTCTGGTCTGAGTCTCACGTCCAGACGATAAGAGAAAAACGGAGTGGCTCTCAGCCACTCCGTTTCGTATGTTAGGCGGCGCTGGCGCGCCGGAGTCCGACGCGTCTTTGACCGATAGAAGATGCTATGCGTGAGTTTGACGTCATATTGACCAAGCAAGGGCTCCTGAACCGGTTCCAGGAATTCCAGAATCTCATCCGCTATCGGGTCCGTGAAATCCTCCTGGTCTCAAGCCTGTACGACTCATTCATCCTTGAACAGGACGGCCAGTTATCCGAGATGCTCTTGCACCAGTATCTGGATCTGAATCTGATTAATGTCCCAATTATCACTCGTGTTTCGAGCGGTCTGGAAGCCATTAATCTGGTCCACGAGGACCCCAACCGATTCCAGGTGATTATCACGACCATGCATGTCGGAGATATGAGCGCGGTCGCGCTTTCCCGGCGGGTCCTCGAGGCTAATCTCCCGGTGCCGGTGGTTATGCTCGTATACGACGCTCGTGAGCTGACGGAATTGACGGCGTACCACGATGTCAAAGTGTTTGAAAAAGTCTTTATCTGGCAGGGCGACTTCCGCACCTTGATTGCCATCGTAAAGTATCTCGAAGACAGGCAGAATGTCGCCCATGACACCGAAGCAGTCGGCGTACAGTCGATCATCGTCATCGAAGACAATGTCGCGTATTACTCGGCGCTATTGCCGATGATCTATATCGAAGTATTCAAGCATACGCGGAGTTTGATGGCCGAGGGGATCAACTCGTCGCACCGGATGCTCAGGATGCGGGCGCGGCCTAAGATACTCTTGTGCGCGACTTATGAGGAAGCCGCCGCGTATTATCGCAAGTATGAACATTGCATCCTGGGCGTTATCTCAGACGTCGAATTTCCCCGCGAGGGAAAGCTTGACGCCGAGGCCGGCATACGGTTTGCCCGCGACGTCAAGGCCTCGCACTTCGACATCCCGATACTACTCGAATCAGACGATCCGCAATTCGAGTCGGTAGCCCATCAGTTGGGGGCGGGTTTCCTTTTGAAGCGATCGCCGACCGTTCTTCAACAATTGCGGCAGTTCATGATCGACAACTTCAGTTTCGGGGATTTCATTTTCAGGATGCCCGATGGAAGAATCGTTGGACAGGCGGATGATCTGCGATCGCTCGAAGAGCAGCTTCGCACCGTACCTATCGAATCGATTCGCTATCATGCCGAACGAAATCATTTCTCTCGCTGGCTCAAAGCCCGGACGGAGTTCTGGCTCGCCCACCAACTGCGGCCGCGCCAGGTCTCCGATTACAATAATGCCGATGAATTTCGGGCGTATCTGGTCGGCTCGCTGCACGACTTTCGCATGGCGCGCCAGACCGGGGCAGTGGCCGACTTTGAACACCACATATTTGACCCTCAAGCGAGTTTCGCTCGGATCGGAATCGGATCGCTGGGTGGGAAAGCACGCGGTCTGGGATTTGTCAATGCTTTACTCAAGAACCTGGCGCTGAAAGACAGCATCGACGGAGTCGAAATCGCGGTACCCCCGGCGGTGGTGCTGGCGACCGATGTGTTCGATCAGTTCATGGATGCCAACAACCTCCGTGATTTCTCCATGCACTGCCAGAATGATGAGGAGCTTCGCCGGCGATTTTTCGACAGCCTGCTTCCGGAATTGGTAACGCGTGACTTGGCGGCCCTTATGGAGCTGATGCGGTATCCTCTGGCGGTGCGATCTTCGAGTCTGCTCGAAGATTCCCGCTATCAGCCGTTTGCGGGGATTTACCAGACATACATGCTACCCAACAATCATCCCGACTCCGGCGTGAGACTGAAAGAACTCGTCTCCGCGATCAAACAGGTGTACGCCTCGACCTATTCTCAAGGAGCCAAGAATTACATTGTCGCTACGCCATACCGACTCGAAGAAGAGAAGATGGCTGTCATTATTCAGCGCCTGGTCGGCAGTCAGCACGAGAATCGTTTTTATCCGAACATTGCGGGTGTCGCAAGGTCGTATAATTTCTATCCGCATCCGCCTCTCAGCCCGACCGACGGTATTGCATCCGTGGCGCTGGGTCTTGGGACGATCGTTGTCGACGGTGGCAAGGTAGTCAGATTCAGTCCTCGATTTCCTCATCACATGGTTCAGCTGTCGGAAATCGAAGATACTCTGCGGAATACGCAGACGGAGTTCTACGCGGTAGAACTTCAAGAGACTGCTGAAACCGACAATATTGAGATGCATCTGAAATCGTTCGGGTTGGAAGTTGCCGAAGCCGATGGCACACTTTGGCCGGTGGCATCGAGTTATTCTCGTGAAAATGACACCATCACAGACGGTCTCTCGCGCAGTGGTGTGCGCCTGGTAACTCTGGCGCCCATCTTGAAACACGGGGTATTTCCGCTGGCCAATGTTCTACGGATGCTACTGGAGGTTGGCCAGTGGGGGCTGAGTATGCCGGTGGAAATTGAATTCGCAGCCAATTTTGCGGGACCGTCGACTGACTCTCCGAAGCAATTTGCGATACTCCAATTGCGCCCGCTGGTGGTAAATCAGGAGTCCGAAGAACTCGCGGTTGATCATTTCATAGCGGAAGATCTAATCTGCCGAAGTTCCCAGGTGCTCGGACACGGCGTGATCGACAACATTTTCGACGTTATCGTTGTTGATCCGGAGAACTTCGAGAGAGAACGAAGTCGAGACGTCGCGCTCGAGATCAGCCGCTTCAATGCCGAGCTGGTGGCACAGCGCCGCCCGTATCTGATCATTGGATGCGGACGGTGGGGTTCGAGCGATCCCTGGCTAGGCATTCCGGTGAGTTGGGATCAGATGTCGGGCGTGCGAGTGATCATTGAGTCCGGTTTGAGAGATGTCGATGTGACCCCGTCACAGGGGAGCCATTTCTTTCAGAATATCACGTCCTTGCGAGTTGGATACTATACAATAAGCGACACGGCCGACGGGGATTTTGTGAGTTGGCATTGGTTGCGCGATCAACGGGCACTGGCCGAACGCCGGAACATCCGCCATCTGCGCTTTGCAACCCCGGTAACCGTCCGAATGAATGGCCGCACCAACACGGGTGTTGTCCTTAAGCCGAGAGTGTAATTGCCGGTTCAGGTGTATCTGTGCCCCCCTGTATCTTCGCATCCGATCTTCACGGCTCGCTACCGCGCTTCAAGAAGCTGTTCGAATTCATAAAGGCCAAGCGTCCGGCGGCCGTGTTTCTTGGCGGCGATCTCGTCCCCCCACAGATGTACTTCTCCAAGGTCCACGAAACGACTACCGACGATTTCTTTGATTCTGTTTTGGGGAGAGGCTGTGCACGGTTGCATTTGGAGATGGGTGCGTCTTACCCTCGCGTGTTCATCGTGCTGGGGAATCACGATTCACGGTTGATGGAAAAACAGCTCGCAGGGGGAGAGAAGAGCGGGCGGTGGGAGTATGCGCATGGTCGGCGGCTGGCTTTCGGCTCTCATGATGTCATCGGCTACAACTTCGTCCCCCCATCGCCGTTTCTGTTCAAGGATTGGGAGCGGCACGACGTATCCCGTTACGTCGATCCCGGGTGTACCGCGCTTGAAGATGGCCGCTTCTCAACACCTGTCAACGAACATGAGCTGAAGTACGCGACGATCGCCGAAGACCTAAGAACTCTGACCGAAGGCCAGGACCTCAGCCAGGTCATTTTGCTGTTTCACACCCCACCCTATCGGACTAAGCTTGATCGCGCGGAACTCGACGGCAAAGTGATCGACCAGGTCCCGCTGGATGTTAATGTCGGGAGTATCGCCGTGAAACGATTTATCGAGGAGCGGCAACCACTGTTGACTTTACACGGACATATCCATGAATCACCGCGATTGACCGGATCATGGCACGATCAGATCGGACACACCGTCTGTCTGTCGGCGGCACATGACGGCCCCGAACTTGCCCTGATCAGCTTTGATCCCGACGACCTCGGCCGGATCGAACGATTTCTGATCTGAATCACCTCACTCGCGGGCGCATCGCCAGGGGACGGGCGGCATCGGTCACGGCGTTGATTTTCGCCGCGAAGCTCGATTTCCGGATAATGTCGTCGTCGGTGACGATGTGCGCGTCAAGCATCGGATCGGTGCGGTACCCGGTTTTCATATGATTCAACTCCGCGAGGCAGAGGTTCCACCCGCTCAGCCAACACTCAAGCAACTTTCGCTGCTCGTCGTCGCCGCGGAAATGAAAGATGATATCGATATCGCTGTCGGGCCCGGCGGTCGCATTCTTGGTACTGCCAAACAGGTAGCACCCGATGATGCCGAAATGGTCGGGATCGAGCTCGAGGGCAATGCGCTCGGCCATCTGAGTTCGCCATCGCCAGAACGAATCTTCCGATCGGCTGGGCTCGACTGCAATGGTTGGTGCAATGTCTCGTCCGCCGGTGGGTCGATCGAAATATCCCAGGGCTTCTTCGAGTTCGGCATTCATGAGGATGCGAAGGATCATCCCGTCGCAACTCGCGGCGACATCGATCAGCCTGACGGTGTCGGCCAGATAATCAAACTCCGGCGCGAGATCGGCCAACATGTTGTGTGCGCCCCGGAGAAAATGCTCGTTGAAGTGGATGCCCGGATCGTCCGGATAGAGCGGAAGATACCGAATCCGCGCTTCCACCAGATCCTGGAAGAAATGCGTGCCGAAAGACAGATCAGGCACGTAAGCACCCCGGCGCCGGGCGATCTCGATCAATACGGCAGTATTGTTGATGTCGGAATAGGTGACGCTGACACCAAGGCGAATATCGCCGCGGCTTCCCCAGCGCCCTGGTCCCATGAGAATGAACTGTCTCTTGGGGAGGAGCTGGTTGAGTTTGCCGATCGCCCGCCCCACCGCCAACATGGTGGTATGATCAGGCAACTGGCTGTATCGCTCAGGATCGACATACACCATGTGTGTTATATCCGGTACGCGACCGTTCGAGATGTATCGCTTGGCCGTGAACGCAATCTGGCTTTCGGGGATATCCTTTGGGATGGGAGAGGGTAAGCTCTCCTCAGCGTGGCTCTGAGGCCGACACTGAAGGAGATAAAAATCCGTTCCGTCGGACGCAAATTCGATGTCCACCGGATACCCGAGAGTCTTCTCGAGCAACAGGAGGACCTGGTGGAGCTGGCGCACGAACGGCGTGCGCGTGATCAGACCTTCGAATGTCACGATCGGTTGGTCCCGATCAAAGTCGATTCCGGCCGCGCGCGGAGACACAAATCGCCCGTCCCTGAGAAGGGAGATAATGTTATTCAGTCCCGGCATGTCCTCGCCGACGTCTTTGATGAACTGATTCAGCGACAGTGTCTCAAATGTGTTGGTTTCGAGATTGATGACATCGATCCAATGCTGAGAATACCGGACGGCTTCCTCAGGGCTGGCATTGGCGCGAAGCGTCGGTTGTCCGGGGGCAACAAGGACGGGATAGTCATCGGCGAGCCGGTCAACCGCTCGGGTGCCAAGTCCCATGACGATTCGGAGGAGACCGTCTTTGCGATCTATACGCGGTGACCATCTAAACTCATTTCGGCTGAAAGCCACGCCGGCGAAGGCAGGCAAGTAGTACTTGCCGATCCGCTGCCCCACCACCGCCTGGATCATGATCCCCATTTCCTCTTTGAAATCCAGAAGACCCCGCTCGGTTCGGTATACGATCGGGTCGGGGGAAAAGGTTGAGGCATAGACTTCGGCGATGGCGTCCATCAAGGCGTGGAGACGTTGCTGTTTATCCCCCTGATTGGCGACGAACAGGCTCTTGTACTTTCCCGAAAAGGCAGAACTAACCTGGTCTTCCAGCAAGCTCGAGCTTCGGACAATCAGCGGGGTATCGCCGAAGTCGTCCAAACCCTGCGACAGGCCTTTGACCACGTCGGCGGGAAACTGGCCGGTCTTGAACGTTTGTACGACGTATGGATATTCGAGTCTGATCCGATTGATTTCCTTGTATTTCTGCTCGACGACGTCGTCGAAATTATTGAAATCCATGAAGTGGAGCAGAATGTCGGAGGTGAGATGCAGAGTTTTGGGGACTCTTACGGTGCCGAAAAATCCGTTATCCGCCGCATGCCGTTTGAGAATCTGTGCCGCAAGGTAAAGGCCGGCGCTCTTGCCGCCGAGTTTGCCAAAGCTGTCGGAGGTGAAGATGATGTTCTGCAATAAATCGTGAAGGTCGCCGACATCGATATAGTCCCGCGCCGTGTTGATGTACTTCAGATTGTCCGAGAGCAACCTGCGAATCACCGACGCTTGCACGCCGCGACGACCGGGTGACGGGATTTCCGGTTCGTGCAGAGTAATTAGGTGGTACCGACGGATGGCATCGGCCAGATCGCCCAGGGATAGATTGCGGTTGACGACCTGTACCAGGAAGCCAAGCTTGTCTTCTTGAATCCATTTCTGAATCAAGCGGAGAATTTCGCTGTCGCTCACGTGAAAAGCGGCGATGCGGAAGGCCTCAGAACTCAGGTCGATACTCATGCGGGAAAGCTGGCGCTGATGCGGGCGATTGCCGCCGCTGGTCAGGGTGTCATCATCGGCTCCGGTCGGCACAAGCGCCGCCAGTAAGGCTTCTGCTTCCGGAATTCCGCTCCAGCAGAGATGATTGAGCATTTTGCGGGAGATCGTGGTGTACAGGTTCCGATCGGTCTTCACCAGCATCTCCATGATGACCATCCACTCCGGTTTCTCCCGATGCGAGATGGTCTCTCGAGCTGAATCCCAGTCCTTCAGAATCTGGCGCATGCGCTGGTGCTGGAAATACCGCCCGAGCCGGTCCGATATCGTCTTGATCAGCTTGGCTTCCTCTTTGAGGAACGGACCGTTATCGGCGGCTGGCATCGCCTGAGTGTAGTACACCGAGACGCGACCAACCGGCACATCCTGAATTTCTACGTCGGCCCATTGGACCCAGGGGGTTTCAACGAACCCATCCGATGTGTAGGTTTTGTCCTCGATCACGATCTTGCATTTGCATACCTCTGGATACTGCCAACCGGGCGGGAGAGCCTTAATGATTT
>JBGOTX010000036.1:0-9591 GCA_041476705.1 Candidatus Zixiibacteriota bacterium | reverse complement strand
TTCGACCCGGTTCTTCGAGCGTCTGGCTCACCGTCAGCCCCGGCATGCCGGCGCCTGGCATTTACTTGGACAGGTGGAAATCGTTTTTGGATTCTGGGCTTCCGTGATGGTGCTGTTCATACTCCTGTTTAACGGCAAGACCGCGGCCACGGGGTATCTTGAATCGCTCCAGTTCGCTGAGCCCATGTTTGTCTTTGCTATCATGGTCATTGCCGGAACCCGACCGATTCTTCAGTTGGCGTCCGCTCTGGTGACTCGACTGGGGCGCTTGGTTCCGTTGAGCGGAAGCGCCGGAATGTACTTGTGCGCCCTGACGATCATGCCCCTTCTCGGCTCGTTTATTACCGAGCCGGCCGCCATGACCGTAGCGGCGCTAACTCTGCAAAGCTATTTTTTCGAGAAAGGGCTCTCCACCCGTTTCAAGTACGCCACACTGGGTATCCTGTTTGTGAACGTATCGATAGGCGGCACCTTAACTCCCTTCGCCGCCCCTCCGGTTCTAATGGTCGCATCCAAGTGGGGTTGGGATCTTTCTTTTATGCTCACCCACTTCGGCTACAAGGCCGCGCTCGCGGTCTTCATCAACGCCTTATCGGTCACACTTTTGTTTCGCCGAGAGCTGAAATCGCTCAGCAGTGAGCCGCCGGATGGCAAGTTGCCTACACCAATAATCATCGTCATCATCCATTTGATTTTCCTCATCGGAGTCGTTGTCTTTGCCCATACCCCGCACGCCTTCATGGGCATATTCTTGTTCTTCCTTGGATTCACCTCCGCCTATTCGAAATACCAGGATCGCCTGATTCTGCGGGAAGGGCTCTTGGTGGCCTTCTTCCTGGCCGGACTTGTCGTGATTGGCGGCCAGCAACGCTGGTGGTTACAGCATCTGCTCAAGAGCATGAACGAATCAGCGGTATATTTTGGCGCCGCTGGTCTGACCGCATTCACCGACAATACCGCCCTGACCTATCTTGGTTCGCTGGTGGAGGGTATTTCGGAAAGCTTTAAGTATGCGCTGGTCGCCGGGGCGGTGGTGGGCGGCGGACTGACCGTTATTGCCAACGCACCCAATCCGGCCGGATTCTCGATCCTGAGGAAGCACTTCCAGGACGAGGCGATAAGCCCCGTTCTGCTGGCCGTGGCCGCGCTACCGCCGACACTGGTTGCGTTAGTGGCGTTCTGGCTCTTGTGACGGCGTTCTCCTACAAACCGCGGGCCACGGATACGAAGCCAATTCCCTATGTCGACCGTCTAGCTCAGCCCGGACGATTTTTGAGTCCGCTACTAACTCAGAGCCCATACCGACAGTTCCACCACTATGGCGAGGATCTACCCGCACACGGGACAATGGATTTGTCTATCGCCAAACATCAATTTGTCCCCGCTTTCACCCAGCTGGTTTGACCCAGAGAGCCTTTTCTTAAGTCGTTTTTTGAAAATCTACGGGGCTACCACAAAATAATTACCGGTGAGGGAACTATTTCCGAAACTTCATAGTTCAAATGCGTAATCGCCGTGCTCAAAGAGTTTCCTCCGGCTAGTGTAGACGGGGTGAACTCACCGCCGGCAACAGCAGGTAACAACGCGGATTTTGGATCGGGTCATAAAATGTGGTTTGGCGACTCCTTATCTCTTGACAGGCGCAACAATGCGGTGTATCATGGTAAGCGTCGGTCTCACATAGAAACGATCGCTTTGCTTTTAAACGGACAACTGGATCGTACACGAAGACAAATCCAAACAATCCCTTCGAAATTCAAAGGACAGCTCCGGTTTCGCGTAAAACATTTGTTAATGGACTGAAATAGATATGGCGCCGCCCGCTCTGCGGGCTAAGCTTTTGGCCGCGACGAACTTGAAAGTTCGGATGGACTGGGCGGTTTCGGCTCGATGTCGACAACCTGTGCGGTGAAGTTATTGGTCCAGTTGACGATATATGCATGAAACAGGAGCAAATATGTTCTTCATCTCCGCTCTACTCCGACGGTTGGCGCGACCTGGTGTTCTAGTATTTTTCCTTTTACCCCACATTATATCAGCGGCAAGTGGTCCGGTCGCAGGCCATGTCACCAATAGTTCGACCGGCACACCCTTGGCAAATGTGGTGGTCAAAATTCTTCAGACCGGCGACAGCACCCAGACCGACGGCACGGGGCATTACGCTTTTGCCAATGTGCCAAACGGGTATTACACCATGCTGTTCGGCCGGTCGATATATCGGCCGCTGATCAAAGCCAATGTCGCCCTCGGCCCCTGTTGCATCGGCTTGACTGGTAACGTGGATTGCGACCCCGGGAACAATGTGGACATTGCGGACTTGACGGCGCTGGTAGACAACCTATACGTCAGTCTTCAACCTCTCTGTTGCCCGGCTACTGCCAATATTGATGGCCAGCCAGGGGTCGATATTTCTGACTTGATTGCATTGGTCAACTTTCTGTATGTCACTTTTACGCCGACGGCGCCCTGCCAATAAGGGATTACCGATGCGTCCGCAAGAAATTATTCGGCCGGACTGAACCGGCACAAACATAGTTTGAAGGAGAGATGACATGAATTCAGCGTCGAGAAACTGGCTGGTGAGCGCCACGATGGTTTGGGTACTGCTGTCAGGGGGGAGTGCTCTTGCAGATTCGACTTTTGTCGATGTCGCCCTCATTCCCACCGGCACGTTGACCGGTACTGCGACGCTCAACGGTCAGGCCAATCATCAGGGAATTTTCATATTCGTCGGAGGCACGAGCATTGTCGGCACAACCAACGCCGCCGGATCGTACACCATTGTGGGCGTGCCGATCGGTACGTATACCTTGACATTTACCAAGGTTGGTTTTGTCGATCAGACCAGGAGCGGCGTGACCGTCTCTTTGGCCGGTCAGACGGTAACCGTACCCGCAACAGTTTTGTCAGGGACCCCCGATACGGAGACAAAAATGTTTGGAGAAGCGATGCGGTTTTACTCGTACAACCACTTTGATTCGGCTATCGTCCGCTGTCGGGCGCTTATCCTGCTGAATCCAGCGGGCCCCTATGCGGCCTCAGCCCGGTATCGCATCGGATTGGCGTTTGAGCAGACCAACAAACACGACAGCGCAATCGCAAACTACTCAAAGGTAATAACCGACTATCTCGCAGATTCGCTGGTTGCCGACGCCTACTATCAACGGTGTTATGTCAAACATCAGAAGCTGGACTACGGTGGAGCGCTGGCGGACGCTCAATTTGTCATTGCGCACTATGCAACCTACCCAACCGCCGACAAGGCCCAGCACCGAATCGGGATTGAGCAGGATGCCTTGAGGAACACGAGTGCGGCTATCACTGCCTATCTTGCAGTGGAAACCAACTATCCGGGGTCGCCGGAAATCCCCCCGTCGCTCTATGACGCCGCTCAGGCCTATCTCGGGCTCGAACAGTACACGAACGCGCTGACGCAGTTCAACAAGATTTTGGCGACCTACCCCGGCACGTATGAAGCGGAAAAATCGGGTTACTACAAAGGATTCTGCTATTACGACCAAAATGATTTTGTCAACGCGATTACGGCATTTGATGCCGCCATCGCAAGCTATCCCAGCGGGTCCCGAACCGATAACGCCTGGTACTATAAGGCGCAGTCGAAATACAAGTCCGAGGCGTATACGTACGCCCAGGCCGAAGCGGACTTTGATTCGCTCGTGGTCAAATTCCCGACCTCTCCGTACGCCGGAGACGCCAAGTACTATATGGGTAATTGTCAATTCTATCAGGGGAACTTCGCGACCGCCATCTCACTTTTTCAAGCGTACGTCGCGGCATATCCGGCAAACGCCTTCGTAGACGAAGCCCGATTCAAAATTGGTACGTCGTATTATGACGGTGCCGACTACGCTAATGCGCAAACGGCTTACACGTTTTATTTCAACACCTATCCGGCCCTCAAGGCGGCCGGAGATGCGCATTACTGGGTGGGGAGGTGCATCGAGCAGATTCAGGGTACCGGCGCGGGGGCGGCAATCACGCAATATTGTATCACCAAGACTCAGTATCCCGACTGTTCAAAATTCGCGGCCGCCGTTATAAAGGTCGGCGGAGCATCGTGCCCGTGATCCGTATGATGGTTTCTCCGAACATGAGCTCTTTCTCAATTCGTCCTCGTGCGCGCAAATTCGATTGCCGGCTCAGCGTGCAGGAGCAGATAAGGAAATTTGAAGATTGACACCGCTGAGTGAGCAAACTATGATGGCGGCAATGGTGCGACTTCAGGATCGATTGAGAGTCATTTCCCCCGACGCTTTTGAACGCAGCTCTCTCAGTACCCGCCAATTCGAGTACGCGGCGGGTACGGTTGCTTTATTGGAAGGTCGGGCAAAGGAATTCTGATGCACGGCATCTATGTTATCACTGCTTTGTTGGCGGCCTTGTGCCTCGTTGAAATTATTCGCCGCCGGCGGCATACCAAGCGCTTGTATCAGATACCGATTCGAATTCATGTTAATGGCACGCGCGGGAAGTCATCGGTGACCCGCCTGATCGCCGCGGGAATGCGCGCGGGTGACATTCGCACCATTGCAAAAACCACCGGAACGAAGCCCCGTTTCATATATGACGATGGCACTGAAGTCCCAATCGTGCGTATGGGGAAAGCAAATATTATCGAACAACTGCGCATCGTGAGGCGGGCCGTTGAACTCGAGGCGCGAGCCCTGGTGATCGAGTGCATGGCCGTCATGCCCGAATTGCAGTCTCTTGCCGAGGACACGATCATCCGGTCCACTCATTCGGTGATCACAAATGCGCGGGCCGACCACCTGGACGAAATGGGGCCGACGGTGAGAGATGTCGCCCTCAATCTTGCTCGCACGGTTTCTTACAAAGGGCAATTCTTTACCTCCGAAGAAGAACATTTGGATATCTTCAGAAAAGTCGCCGAGGAGCGAAACACTCAGGTGACGCTGGCCGACAGTTCAACCGTGACCGCAAATGATCTGAGGGGGTTCGGATATTTTGAACATCCGGAAAATGTTTCACTTGCGCTGGCTGTCTGCGCATCGTTTGGAATTGACAGGGGAGTGGCCTTAACCGGCATGCAGAAAACCACTCCCGATCCGGGCGCGCTACGCATGTATGATCTGGATGTCTTCGGACGCCATATCCGTTTCATCAATGCTCTCGCCATCAATGATCCGGATTCTTACTGCATTGTTTGGGAGCGTCTGAAACCCTGGATTCCACAAGGGGCGATGACAATCGTACTCCTCAACTGCCGCAAGGATCGAATTCAGCGGGCCGAGCAGTTGGGTGACTTGATCACCCATCGTCTCTCCGCAGACTTGTGTCTTTTGACAGGCGAAGGCACACCGCCGGTCTTTGACCGGGCGCGCCGAGGCGGATTGCCTCGCGAACGCGTGGAAGATATGGGGGGCGAGGGCGCGCCTGAGGTCTTTGAACGGGTGCTCGGAGCCGCCGAACATCGGCCGGTAGTGGTGTATGCGATCGGCAATATTGTCGGACTCGGGGAAGAAATTGTAAATTACTTTTTTGACAGGGGAACAGAAATTGTTTACCGAAGTTCTTCGTGACCTGGTAATGCAATCAATCGGACTGGGGCTTTTGCTCAGTCTGGTGTTCAGCGAAACGCTCGGTCTCGCCGCGGGCGGTATGATCGTTCCGGGGTATATGGCCCTGATGATTCACCAGCCACTCCGGATTGTCGGCACTATGGTCGTCGCCCTGGCCACGTTCGGTGTTCTCAAGGCGCTCTCGCGGTACGCGTTCATTTACGGACGCCGACGGATCGTGTTTACGATTCTGATCGGCTTCATTCTTGGATGGATCTCGCGCGAGACTTTTCATCTCCACTGGGGCCACCAAAACTACGCGTTTTACACGGTTGGCATGGTGATCCCGGGATTGATTGCCAACTGGATGGATCGACAGGGAATCGTTCCTACGCTCTCGATGATGCTGATCGCCGCCGTGCTGGTGCGACTACTGCTCATGATCGTCTCGGGTGGTGATGTGTCGCTGGGGAAGGAATTGATGTTATGAAATTTCGCCGTGAACCAGTTCCGCAGTCGCATCTTGTCGCGCTGGCACTCTTGTCATTGGTGGTGTTTGCCGTTGCCGAGCGCACGGCCGATAATATTCAACAGCCGCGTTATCGACTGAAGATAAAGGCGGCCCAGCTTGTTACGCGCGCGCACGACGCCATGAAAGAAGAACTCGGCCGGCGCGGTCTGCGCCTGGACGCGCGAAACGATCCGTGGCAAACCGGCCTGATAGGTGAAGAGCGAACGGTTGTGACCTCGGACCGCGGCGTCAGCGCCGCCAAAATCCTTGCGACCAACCCCAACTTTGCGGCCGCCTTTATCGATTTACTCTACAGAGCAGGAGTGCGCAAGGGTGACACGGTCGCCGTTGGTCTGACCGGCTCCATCCCCGGCTGGGACGTCGCCTTTTATGCCGCTTGCCAGGCCATGACCGTCAAACCCGTGGTGGTTACATCGGTGGCGGCCTCCGACTGGGGCGCCAACCGTGCGGACTTAACCTGGCTCGATATGGAATCGCTATTCAACCAGCGGGGAATTTTTGATATCAAGTCTATAGCGGCGTCAATTGGCGGCGGCGGCGATAACGGTCGAGGCATTTCCCCTGAGGGTCGCGATCTGCTTCGAGACGCGATCAAGCGCAATGGCGTGCCGAATATGGAGGGAGAGACGCTTGAATCGATAATTGATGCGCGCATGAAACTGTATGATTCCATCATAGGCCCGAGTAAATATGCGGCGTATGTGAATATCGGCGGTGGTTTGGCCAGTCTGGGTGGAGCGCTGAACTCAAAACTTATCCCCCCCGGCTACTCGCGCCATCTTCGGGAGATCAACTATCCGGTACGGGCTGTCATAAACCGTATGGGTGAACGAGACATTCCCGTTGTAAATCTGAGTGATGTCGCAAAGATCGCCGACCGGTTTGATTTGCCAACCGTGGTGGGCTCGGAGCCGCCTGAAGTCGGTCTGGGTTCGCTATACTATTCGGAACATTACGATATTACCTGGACTTCCGTTCTTACGGCACTCCTCGGACTGACAATATTCGCGGTGATTCGCCTTGACATGAAATATTATTTGGGTCGCCGCCCCAAGAAATTAATGGAAAGACCGGAGGAAATATGAACTGGCGATTGCGTCGTACCGTCCAGGGCTTCGGGTTTTGGAGCTGGCTGTTACTCCTGATTTTTCCCTTCGCCGCAACAAGAGCATCGATTCTTTCACCCGAACGCGGCGCTCAGATATCGCTCGTGATAGGCGATATCGCCAGCCCGTATTTCAAGCTTGTGGTAGACAGCTCGACGTATGTAAGCGCTACGGGACCCGGTGAATTGAAATTCGTTGTGCGATTCTCGATTCCGTCGGGAGCACGGCGCGACGCTCGTTTCGGCGTCAAAGTGAGTGATGGCGCGACGGAAGTGGCGAAAGCAGACACTACGGTTGCCGCCTCGGATGCGACGTGGCAAAGCGATCCCTCCCGTCCAAGCGAACCGTTCAGAATTGTGGTTAAAGTCCCGGAGGGAGACCACCGGTATCGGGTCGATCTGACATCTCCGGTCAAGTCATTCGCCGGTGTGAGGTACCTTTTTTCCACAAGCCCGGGTCGACAGCCCAAATCGCCGGTGTACCCCGTCGACATGGCCGGCACGACTTCGATATCCATGAAGGAGAAACTGGTTGATTTCTTCCTGGCGGACTCCACTCGGCCCGTCAAAGTTCGGGTGATTGGGCCGACGCGCCTGCGAATTGTCACCCGGCTGGCGTACAGCGGCGTGATGAAGGGAACGCAAAAGTACAGTGTCCAGGTCTCAATGGACTCAAAGCCGACCGCACAGCAGGCACTGGAAACCTCAAAGTCACCGGCAACATACTTTACCAACCACAAGGAATGGAGCGTTGGCGAGAGTCAAACTGTCTATACGGACATTCCGGAGGGGACTCACGAAGTGAGCGTAATTTTGCGTTCGACCTCGGCGCCGGCTCTGGCGGTGCGATTCACAATTCCAAAGGAGGACGTCGGTAAATGACTCACACGATAGATGAGAAAGAAAAGCGGGCGGTTAAGCGTTCCACGGTCATGAAATTCACTCTAATCACGTCGGCTATCAGCGTTGCGGGGCTAATAAGCATAGCCGCGCCGACGTGCAGCGCCGAGACTATCGGCCAACCCGGCTCATTCTCTTACGCTCAAACGGAGCCTGCGCCGGACAGCGTCAAGTCGGCCGTTGGGACTAAAGCGAAAAAGCCCCGCAGTTCGCGTGCCCGTAAGAGCAATACTCATGCGTACGGTTTCATCACTGAATACTATGACAACAACATTCTCAACTATTCCGATACTGATCGGACATTGTTTGGCACAGGAACGAACCCGAAACGCTACGATCCCCTCAAGAATTTGGATGATTATGTCACGGACCTGGGTGCGCGCTTTACGTACGAGAGCGGCGGCCGCCGATCTGAGATGTGGCGCGTGCGGCTTAAGGGTGACGCCACTCTATTCGCCCACAATCGTTTTCGCAACTACACCCTTTGGGGACTTGAGATGCGCCGGAACATTCGACGCTCCTATGTTGAGGTTGGTGTTACCTGGTTGCCAAATTATAAACTGCGCAATCTTTATTGGCGTCCCATGGCCAATCGTCCGCTCGGTGTGCGCTATGCGGCGGCAGACTTCAAACGGATAACGTATGATGCCCAGCTTGGCATAGCATTGTCTCGCCGATTGGACGGCAGGATCGATATCAGCGCCGGAACAACCAACTACAAGTCTCCATTTGACGAGCGTGATAATTCAACAGTCAATGAATCGATGCGTCTCACCTACGATGTATCGAAACGAGTAACCGTGTACGGTGGCTTCGGTTTCGTGCAGTCGCGCGCCGACGGCCGAAATTTGCCGCCTTCCGAAATCGTCCGGGACAGCAATTATGTCAACCCCGTCCAATCGGTACCCAGGGATATCAGCTACAACGCCACAACCGCCGAAATTGGTGGACGGGTGAAGTGTGATCGTCGCGGTCGGGTTATCGCCGCTGGATCGCTTGATTATCAACATCAAAAATATACCTCCCAGAAGCCGCTCGATACCGGCCACAACGGGCGTATCGACCATGATTATGACTTAAATCTGTCGCTCTCCTGGCGCGCCTCCGATCGGTTACAACCCGAATTGAACTATGAGTATCGCAAGTCATCAAGTAATGTTGCCGCCGGCGTTGCTGAGTTTGGTTCTTTCACCGGTTACCGCCTGGGTGCGCAATTGACGGCGTATTTCTAGTACCGTCAGTCACAACACAGAGTTGTGACATGGCGACAGATTGTGGCAGGAATATCGACCTGTCTTTGCACCTAAATGGGGTTGATGGACGAGGAACGGATCCACGTCCCATCACCGGTTAGATCGCGTTCTCACCTGATCTACAAGATCCTGCTTCTTTGTTTCCTTCCGGCGTAGACTTTCTCTATCCCCAACTCCTTAGGCCGCCGGCAGGGCTTCCGAGGCGGTTTTTTTGGGGGCCCCGGGGGACTAATCCTTAGCGGCCAATTACCGATAATCATT